>NZ_JAKWFH010000062.1:0-43035 GCF_029522185.1 Burkholderia sp. IO2
TTGCCGAACTGCTCAAGCAACTCGGCCGGAATCGCCGGCAGAGCCGCCGGCTGGGCTTTCGGTTTGCGAGGCATAAATTCTCCTTGGGAGCATGTTATGCCTTAAACACAAAATTCCTGACAGGCCCGGTAAGGGCGCTGAATTGTGACCCCGAACATTTTGATTTAAATCAGTACCGGCCAGCCTCACGGACCCTGCAGTGACTCCAGCAGCCCCGTTCGTTTCTGCCGAAGCAGCAGGTAACGCATGCATGCGGTGAATGCGAGCGCTCCAGCGCCCGGCGGCGAGTGCACTGCTCGACAACGTGTCCCCGACGACTTCGATTTTACGCAACATACGTGTGCTCTTCGAAATACGGCGTCGGCGCGGCGCGCGTCGGCCTCTCTCAGATTTGTTCGGATGATTGGCGGGGATTCTATCAAGTTGAGCGGTTCGCGCCCGGCAACAACGGCGCGTAGAGGCGTCCGGCGCGGTCGGCCTCGTCCTTCGCCGCGCTCCACGTTGATCGACGTTTATGGGGGATGTAGGTAGGTGGCCCGATACCGGTCCAGAGAGGGCCAGATCGCCACGAGCGCGGGAGATTCAGCGCGAGCGTGCGCCACTTGGCGAGCACGGCCGTGAACGCGCCTTCGCGCTTGGCTCGGCGGATTTTGTCCGCGACGTTCCAGCCGCGAATGACTAGATTTTACATAATGCTGACTATCGCCAAATTGGGGTCGAAATCGACAACCTCCATCTTCAGTATCACGTCGTGTGCAACGTAATGCTCCCGGCGTGGCGGCGACCAGCCGAGGACGGTTTCCAGCGGATCCGCGCGCAGCGTTAGAATAGCGCCCCTTCTCACAGGAGACGAAAATGTCCTGGTTCGTTTACGAAGTGCCCGAATACCACGAAGACGCTGCGCGCATCGAGCCCTTGAGCGAGCTGCGCAGCCGTGTGCTGAAAGTCAACGGCCCGGCCATGGCCGACGAGCTGGAAAGCGTTCGCGAGAACGCCGCGGCGGCAGCGGACACGCCCGAGCGCCCGTTGCGTACGCCGGAAAATCCGCATGTTTTCCCGATTCCTTACGCCGATTCCATGATTCTGGTCGGCTTCATCTTCGATCTGAAGCGCGAATTCCGGCAACTGATCGTGTCGCCCGTGGAAATGCCCTGGCTGAAAGACGCGTAAAAGGCGGCCGGAACGGAAGTTAGCGTTCGAGCGATCGTGATAAGCAGGATGACATAACACTGACGGCAAACGGCGGTTTGAAAAAAGCCCGCCACGCGTGATGGTCGCGACACACCCGCGCCGTCTTCGCGTCGGACGCGCATCGTCGATCGGCCCGAGGAAGTCGCGGACGTCACACCGTCAGAAATTGCGCGCCAGGCCGACCATGAACATGTCCTGGTCCTTGTTGTTACCGGTTGCGACGCGATTGAAGCGCAAGCTCGCCGCCCAATCGTTCGTGACCTGATAGGTCACCAGCGCGCTGAGCAACGCATTGAGCCTCGTTTTGCGCGAGACCTCGTCCCGGTCATGCGACAGATACGGACCGACACCGGCCGAAAGCGTCCATTTGCTCTTGATCGGCGCGACGTACCAGAATTGCGCGGCCACGCCCCTTCGGCCCGCGACGCCATTGTTGCCTTCGTACACGAAGCTCGCCGAATAGGCCCACGCATTGCCGAACGGTCGTTTGACTTCGATCATGTAGCCCTTTTCGATCGGTACTTGGGGGCGGTTCGTCTGCGACGTCCCGGCCCAAACGCTCACCTGCGTCTTGCCGTCCGACAGCGCCGGGCGAGGATCGCCGCCAAAATCCGAGCCGATGCCGAACAGCACCGCGTCGGAATTGAATCCGCTGAACATCTGGACGTGGTTGTACTGCAGCTTGAGGAAGAAGCGATTGGGCACGAGGTAATACCGCACCGCTGCCGACGCACGCACACCCCAGCGCTTTTCGTTGCGCGCCTGATTGTCGACATGCGTGGTGTCCATGCTGAAATACGGCCCGGCCGACAGTTCGAGCGTCACGCGACTGCCGACCGGCCAACGAAACGAGCCCAGCGCGGCGAAGCCGTCACGGTGGTGATCCAGCGGATGCCCCTCGTTCAGATACGCGAGGTAGACCGACAGGTAGTCGTTCAGGACGTCGCCGAAGCCGACTTCGTAGGCGCGCCAATGCATGTCGCCCCCCTCGGTCGCGCGTCCGTCGCCATACACCGCATAGGCGTTGATCGTTCTTTCCGATGGCTTGAAGTCGATCGGCAAGCTCGACGCACTGTCCTCGGCATGCGCGTTGCCCGGGCCAGCAAGCATGGCCAGACCGGCGATCGAACTCGTGAGGATGACGCGCGAATAGATGCGACGGTACGGTCCCATTTGCCCTCCCTCGCCTTGATAACCGCGACTTCCCGGACAAGCTGATGGCGATTATAGGAGGCCGCGAGGGATGGAGCCAGCCCGCGCTCTTCCGCTGCGGTACGCGTCACGGCGCGGCGATCAACGCCTGGACCAGATTGGCGGCCATCGGGCGCCCGAGGCCGGTTACGTAGTCGTATCCGGTTGTCGCAGTGCAAAGCGCGCCGCATGCGCCGTTCGAACCGCTGACGATGTCGCGGAAGTTCGCCGCGTAGGCGCTGGCGGCGAGCCCGTACAGCACGGTCTGGAGCGCGCTCACCGCGTTCAGCGTCGTCTTGCCGTGCGCGATGCGCAAGCTGTTCGCGATCGCGATCAACGCGGACCATTGCGGTGCGCCCGCGCTCGTGCCGCCGACCACGAACCACCCGCCCTGCCCCGCATAGCCGTACGAATCGTAGACAGCGAAGCCGGATGCCGGATCTGCGTCATAGGCGACGTCGGGCAGCCCGCGCAAGCCGAGGCTATCCGACGGAATCCGGAAGTTCGACTGATACGTCGGCTCCGTCTCGACGGCGCTCTGTCCGCCGCCACTGCCGGCCCATGCCGTTTCGCCGGCATAGGCGCCGCTCGCATCGGTCGCGATCGACGTGCCGCCGACGCTCAGCACGTACGGCGACGCGGCCGGGTAGTCGATCCCGTTGCCGCCGTCGCCGGACGCTGCGACGAACGACACGCCGTTCGCGCTGGCGAACTGCCCGTCGAATTGCGTTTCGGCCAGGAACTCCCCGCTCCCCCAACTGATCGACACGACCTTCGCACCGACCCCGCCCGGGGCCGGACTCGTCGCGAGCGCGATCGCGCTCATCAGGTCATCGAGCGAGCTCGATGCGGCTTCGACCAGCACGATCCGCGCATTCGGTGCGATCGCGTGCGCCCACTGCACGTCGAGCGAACTCTCGAGCGCCCACAGTGCGTCGGGCGGCGGCGGACGCTTGTCGGCGGTCGCGTACACCTTCGTGAAGCAGCGCGGCGACGCGCACGGCGGCAGGCCGAACGTGCGGCTGAACGTTCGCAGATCCGCCACGACGTTCGGGTTGTCGTACGCATCGACGATCGCGACGACCTGATCGTCGCCACCGTAGCCGCGCGCCGGCAATTGATCGAACCCGTAGAAACGGCGGATCTGCTGCGGTGACAGGCCGGCCGGATTCCGTTTCGCGGCGCCGTGCAGATGGAGCGGCGGCCGTGCAAACCCGCGCGGCGCGCGCGGTGAGGACTGTGCGAACGACACGCCGCACAAGAGCGCGACGCTCGCCGAAACGACCAGCATTCGCAGCGCACGCGCAAACGAAGCTCGCTTCATGATGTTCCCCGTTGGTCAATGCGCCTTCGCGCTCGTGAACGACAGCGACTTGCCCGTGCCCGCGATCACCAGCCAGTTGACCGGATCGGTGCTCACGATCGTTGCGCTTCCGCTTTTCACGCTCGGCATCTGGTACGTGCTCTTCGGCAGCAGCCAGGTCATGTCCTGCAGGCTGCTCGGGTGCGTCGCGCTGAACGTCCAGCCGGTGCCGGTGTCGGTCGCCGTCCAGTTCACGAGCAGACGGCGCCGGTCGAACTGCGTGAGCTGATCCATCGTGAACCACTTGAACTGGCCGGTCTTCGCGAGCGACGCGGCACGGCTCAGGATTGTCGTGACGACGTTCGGATACCACGACGCGCCGAGTGGATGCATGTAGATCAGCCGGCTCGTGCGGTTCGCGACGACGAAATCCATCAGCGACAGATACCAGTTCTGCACGTCCGCGGTCGGTACCGCGAACTCCTGGAACTCCTCGAACGTCGCGTACTTGCCGAACGGCATCACCGGAAACGCCCAGATGCCGGGATTCAGCAGCGAACCGTTGCGATACGCACGCGTTTGCGCATTGCCGGTATGGCCGGTGAAGTAGTAGCCGGAGTAACCGTTCGATTCGAGCCAGTTCACCGCCCACGTCGGCGTATTGCCTTCCGGCGCCGCCCATTCGATGTCCGGCTTGCCCGTCACCGACTGCACCGCATTGCGGTTCAGCACCAGGTACTGCGTGAACGTGCTCGCGTTGGTTTCGCTGGCGTTCGCCCCCCAGTAGTCGTGCGCCCAGCCGCCGTGGCTGCCGACGTTGTGGCCGCGCTTGAGCAGGAACGCGACCAGTTGCTTCGCCTGCGTGTTGTTCGTCAGGTTGATGCCGAGACCATCGCCGATCGTCACGTCGTCAGGGCCGGCCGTCATCACGATCGAATACGGGCCGTTGTTCCAGATACCGTAATTCTTCAGATACTGCGCCGGCTGGATCTGGTCCTCCGCGCAGAAGTGCCAGTTCAGGACCATCCCGGCCTGGGCACGCGGCTGCAGCGACAGGCGCGGCATCGACAGGACGTTCGTCGTGAAGTAACGCAGGAAGCCGTGGATCGGCATGCTGTCGGTTTGTCCGTCGAGATACGCGAGCGGCAGGTTGACGAACATCACGCCGCCGTTTCCATACGCCTGATAGCCGGCGACGAGCCCGAAATTCGGCGACGTCAGCAGCGTCGTGCCGGTATACGTGCCTTGCGTGACGTAGCTCGGATAGGTGAGGAAACCGTAGACGTAGCCGGAGATTCCTTCGAGCACGTCGGTCGTCGCGGCAGGCGACGTGCTCGCGAACGACGTCGCGCCACTCATCGACATCGATGTCGATGCCGACGACGGCCTCGTCGAGCTCGGCCAGTACGATCCGGAGCCGACCCTTGCGCCGGTCGACACGCGCCCGAGATTCAGCGGCACGCCGGTCATGCGTCCGTTCACCGTCTTGTACGTGAAGTACGCCTGATGGTTGTAACCGGCAAGCCCGCCGGGGTTCGACGTGCTCGGCTGCAGGTAGAGCGGCGGATTCGTCGTCGAGCCGGTCGACGTACTCGACAGGGTGGTGGCCGACGCGGTCGCGGCCGCCGTCGTGCCCGGCCATGTCATCGACTTTCCGGGCGGAATCTGCAGCGCGCGCAACGTGCTGCCCATCCCGGTCACGCTGCCGAGGCCGATCATGTTCCCGCCGAGCGTATCGTAGAGCACGTAGTTGACGCCGGCCATCGAGCTGAAGCGCGATTGCCCGGCCGGATAGAAGCCTGCCGCGTTCAGTACGCCGAAATCATAGACGAGCATCACGCGCCCGCCGTTCAACGCGTAGGTCTGGATGGCGCTCACGAGCGTATCGTCGGCGACCGTATGCACCTGGTCGGGCAGGATGAGGCCCTGGTACTGCTGCAGCGACGTGCCGCCCTGCTTGAATTGCGTGTCGCTGATCAGCGCGATCTGCAGCCCCTCTTCCGCCGCCGAATCGAGCCACGCGGACACCCGCGGGTCCGGCAGCGTGAAGTTGTCCGGCAGCAGCAACAGCAACTGGTTCGACAGTGCGCTCGCCCGCCCGGGTGCCAGCGTCATCAGGCAAACGGAGAAGACGATCAGCACGGCTCGTAGGGTCCGGATTGACTTGGCCAACATTTTTATCTCCCCGTAGAAGGTGGGACGACCGCCGATGCTCGACGCGTCACGGCCCGCGCGTCCCGCTCATCGTCAGCGGGCGGTCTGCGTCGGTCGGGTGGCGCCGTCGGCTGGCGGCGAAGCACGAACGTGCCGTGTTGTCGGACACCCCGCGACGCATGCGCGTCGAATGGTCGGACGATCACGGGTGCTCGGCGGCTATCGTTCCCACTACGACCGGTGAAGCGAACAACGTGCCAGTCTCGCAACCGCGCCGTCGGGCCGGCCATGGGCAAGGTCGAGCATCCGGGACGCGAAAATCGAGCGCAAAACGTTGCAGCGTCGATACGGCGCATGTCGCGCGTAATGGAGCGAAGCCGGCGGCCGCGGGCGAGATGGACGATGTGACGCTATTTGGCGCTGTGTCGGCCGGGGCTCGCGCTCGCTGCCGGCCGCGTCGGGCATCGGCAAGCGCGCCGGGCATCAACGGAAAATGATTCTGCCGTGCAACACCGGCGTGGCCCGCGCCTTGCTCGCCTGAACGGTGCGCAACATTCCAGGTTGCGATCAGGAGAGCGAGATGACACGTGAACAGCAACAGACAGGCAAGCAAACCGGCGACGCGAAGCCCGCGGAGAAGCCCGACGACGGGCAGCGAACCTTCGAAACCGATATTTCCGAAACCGGCGACGACGGCACCACGGTGCGCCAGGCGGAGGTTCACGAGGACGACCTGTCCGAGACGAAACCTCCGTCCGATCCGGCTCGCTGAGTGTCCGGAAGCGGCGCGGCCAGCGGGATCACCGCCGGCCGCGCGGCACACCGCGCCGCGCCATCGCTGCCGCGCGAACGACGCAATCCGCCGGCTACCGGCGGAATCATGCAAAATGCTCCGCATCTGAAATCCGAGTGGCGGAGCGTGACCCCGTGGGCATCAATTTCGATTTGACGGACTTGCAGGCGTTTCGCGCGGTCGTGGAAACGGGCAGTTTCCGAAAGGCCGCCGATGCGATCAGCCTGTCCCAGCCCGCATTGAGCCGCCGGATCGACAAGCTCGAGGACGCGCTCGGCGTGCGGCTCTTCGAGCGCACCACGCGCCGCGTGACCCTCACCACCGTCGGCCGCGTGTTCGCCCAGAGCGCCGAACAACTGCTCGACGATCTCGACGCCGCGCTGCTCGGCATCCGCGACGTGTCATCGAGCCGCCTCGGCCATGTGACGATCGCCTGCGTGCCGTCGGTCGCCTACTACTTCCTGCCGCCCATCATCGCCCGCTATCATCAGCGTTTTCCGCGCATCCGCGTGAAACTGCTCGACGCCAGCGCGAACGAGGTGCTCGGCGCGGTGATCAGCGGCGAGGCGGATTTCGGCGTGAGCTTCATCGGCAGCCAGGAGGCGGAGATCGAGTTCAAGGTGTTGCTCCAGGAACGGTTCGTCGCCGCCTGCCGCCGCGACCATCCGCTCGCGCGCAAGAAGCGCGTGACCTGGAACGAACTCTACGCGCACGATTACGTATCGGTGGACAAGACGTCCGGTAACCGCCTGCTGCTCGACCAGGCGCTGGCGGCCGTCGCGCCGCGCACGCCGAGCGTCTGCGAGACGCGCCACGTCACGACCCTGCTCGGGCTGATCGAGGCGGGGCTCGGCGTCGCCGCGGTGCCGTCGATGGCGATGCCGGGGCACGACCACCCTGTCATCACGAGCGTGCCGCTCGTCGAACCGGTCGTCAAACGGCGCGTGGGCATCGTCAAGCGGCGCGGGCGCGCGCTGACGCCCGCCGCCGAGGCATTTCACCGGATGGTCGTCGACGCGAAGCGCGGCAGCACCGCCGACAGCGGTACATCGGCATGACGGCGCCGGAACGGAAACGAAGGACGACCGCATCGTGAGGCGGGCCCGGCTGCTCAAATCGCTGTACGTGCAGGTCCTGCTCGCGATGATGCTCGGCATGGGCATCGGCCACGTGTGGCCGGCGGCGGGCGCGATGCTCAAGCCGCTCAGCGACGCGTTCGTCGCGCTGGTGAAGATGACCATCGCGCCGATCGTCTTCTGCACGATCGTGTCGGGCATCACGTCGCTGTCGAACGGGCAGGCCATCGGCCGCACGATCGTGCGGGCGCTCGCGCTCTTCTATCTATTGACCGCCGCCGCGCTCGCGCTCGGGCTCGTCACCGCGTACGTGCTGCAACCGGGCGCCGGCATGCACATCGATGTCCATCACCTCGATGCGAGCCTCCTCGCCCCGTATGTGAAGCATGCGGCGCCGCCCGGGCTCGTGGCGTTCGCGCTCGGCGTGATCCCGGACACGATGCTCGGCGCGTTCGCGAACGGCGAAGTGTTGCCGGTGTTGCTGCTGTCGCTGTTGTTCGGCTTCTCGCTGAACGCGCACCCGCGGGCCGGCCGGCCCGTTCTCGCGCTGCTCGACGGCTTCGCCGAGGTCGTCTTTCGCGTGCTCGCGATGATCATGCGGCTCGCGCCGCTCGGCGCATTCGGTGCGATGGCCTTCACGGTTGGCCGCTTCGGCATCGGCTCGGTCGGCTCGCTGGCGAAGCTGATGATGGCCTTCTACGTGGCCTGCGTGCTGTTCGTCGCGGGCGTGCTCGCACCACTCGCGCGACTGCACGGCTTCGCGCTGTGGCGGCTGTTGCGCTACCTGCGCGAAGAGTTGCTCATCGTCCTCGCGACCTCGTCCACGGAGCCGGTCCTGCCGCGCCTGATCGTCAAGCTGGAAGCGCTCGGCTGCGACAAGGGCGTCGTCGGCCTCGTGCTGCCGGCCGGCTATTCGTTCAATCTGGACGGTACCGCGATCTACCTGACGCTCGCGGCGTTGTTCATCGCGCAGGCGTGCGACGTTCCCCTTTCCGCGTCGCAGATCGCGACGATGCTCGCGATCATGCTGCTCACGTCGAAGGGGGCGGCCGGCGTGTCCGGCAGCGGGCTCGTCGCGCTGGTCGCGACGCTCGCCGTGATGCCCGACCTGCCGGTCGCCGGCGTGGCGCTGCTGGTCGGGATCGACCGCTTCATGTCGGAGGCGCGCGCGCTGACCAGCGTGATCAGCAATGCGTGCGCGGTGATTTTCGTGTCGTCGTGGGAAGGGGCGTGCGATCGTGCGCGGCTTGTGCGGACGCTCGCGATGGCCGGGCCGGCCTCGCCGAACGGAGTCGATGAAGACGGTATCGCGGCCCATGCGGGCGGGGACGGGAAGGCACGCTGACCCAAGCCTTCCCGTCTCTCCGGCTCAATGAGCCGAAACCGAATCGAGCCCGGTCGATTTCACGTCGCCCTGCACGTCGGGCGATGCGAGATAGTCGAGCAACGCCTTCGCTTCCTGCGGATGCTGCGCGCCGACCGGAATGCCGGCGGCGAAGCGCGTGACGGATTGCAGCGATTCGGGAATCTTGCCGACGAAGGTCGCCCCCTTGACGGGCAGCAGCTCGCTGACCTGCTGGAAGCCGATTTCGTAGTCGCCGTTCGCGACCACCGACGCCACCGGAATCCGCGGGATCATCTTCGCCTTCGACTTCACCTGCTCGTCGATGCCGAGCTTCTTGAACAGTTCGCGCTCGATATACACGCCGCTCGCGCTGTCCGAATAGGCGATCGACTTCGCGTGCAGCAGCACCTGCTTGAGGCCTTCGGCCGTGCTGATGTCGGGCTTGGCCGCGCCGTCGCGCACGACCATGCCGATGCGCGAGTCGGCCAGATCGACGCGGGACCCCGGGATCACCTTGCCCTGCTTGATCAGATCGTCCAGCGCGTAGCCGACCATGATGACGGCGTCGGCGGGCTCGCCGCGCGCGAGCCGGTTCGGAATCGCTTCGGGCGACTTGCCCATCGACGGACCCAGCGCGGTGTCGAGCGTATTGCCGGTCGTCGACGCGAACCGGGGGCCGAGCACCTTGTAGGCGGCGGTGAAGCCGCCCGAGCTCATCACGTGCAGCTCGGCGGCCTGGACGTTGGCCGCCACCGCCGCGGTGGCGACGAGCGCGGTCGCGCAGCATTTCAGGAGCAGATTTCTCATGGTTGGTCGTGGTCGTACGAATGCGTGGGTGGGATGAACGTTCCGGCCGGGCCGGACATCAATGCGCCGGCGTCAACGTCGCGGCGTGCCGGCGATAGAGCGCGAACGTCGCCAGCAGCGCGCACACCGCGGCGAAGCTCATCCAGTAGCCCGGTGCGGCCTTGTCGCCGGTCATGTGAATGAGCCCGGTCGAGATGGCCGGCGTGAAGCCCCCGAACACGGCCGTCGCGAGGCTGTAGGCGAGCGAAAAGCCCGCGACCCGCACCTGCACCGGCATCACCTCCGTGAGCGCGACGACCATCGCACCGTTATAGATGCCGTACATGAACGAGAGCCAGAGCAGCACGAGCAGCATGTGGGCGAACGACGGCGCGTGCGCAAGGAACGACAGCGCCGGGTAGGCGGTCGCGACGGTGAGCATCGTCATGCCGACCAGCAGCGGCCGGCGGCCGATCCGGTCGGACAGCGCGCCGCCGATCGGCAGCCACACGAAGTTCGACACGCCGACGCAAAGCGTCACGAGCAGGCTGTCGGCGGTGCTCAGGTGCAGCACCGTCTTGCCGAAGGTCGGCGCGTAGACGGTGATCAGATAGAAGCTCGTGGTGGTCATCGCGACCAGCATCATGCCGGCGACCACGACGCCCCAGTTCTGGACCAGCGTACCGAACACTTCCTTCATGCCCGGACGATGCTTGCGTGCCTTGAATTCCTGGGTTTCCTCCAGGTTGCGGCGCAGCATGAAGATGAACGGCACGATCATGCAGCCGACGAAGAACGGCACGCGCCATCCCCAGGCGGCGATCTGCGATGCGCTCAGCCACTGATTGAGCGCGAAACCGAGGGCCGCCGCGATGACGATCGCCACCTGCTGGCTCGCCGATTGCCAGCTCGTGAAGAAGCCCTTGCGGCCAGGCGTCGCCAGCTCGGCCAGATAGACCGAGACGCCGCCCAGTTCGGCGCCTGCGGAGAAGCCCTGCAGCAGCCGGCCGATCAGCACGAGCACGGGCGCCAGCAGCCCGATCGTCGCGTAGCCCGGCACGAACGCGATCAGGATGGTGCCGCTCGCCATGATGGACAGCGTGACGATCAGGCCCTTGCGGCGGCCGACCTCGTCGATGTACGCGCCGAGCACGATCGCACCCAGCGGCCGCATCAGGAAGCCGGCGCCGAACACGGCGAAGGTCATCATCAACGACGCGAACTCGCTTTGCGCGGGGAAGAAGACGTTGGCGATCTGCGTGGCGTAGAAGCCGAACAGGAAGAAGTCGAACTGCTCGAGAAAGTTGCCGGCCGTGACGCGAAAGATCGCGGCGGCCTTCGAGCGTTCGGCCGGAAGGCTGGACGAGGGATGCATCGAGGGTGTCTCCTGAAAATCCTGGAATACGCGGGAGGGACTGGTCTGATTGTCGTTTTCCGGCATGTTGGCGCGGTATCGCTCAAACGATAAGTGCGATTTTTGGAACGATTGATGCAGTGTCGTTATCAATAGGCAAACGCTGCGCAGGTCCGGATGGCGATCGGGCATCTCGCTGCGAGGCCGCATACGTTTGCGTCGCCGTGCGATGCCGCCATCGTCGGCGGGCCACCACGCGTGGCCTCGATTTTTTGTTAACCGTGCCGTTAACGAGAATTTGACCCGCGCCGGCGCCATTGCAGCCGGCGTCCCAAACGAGCGCGAGCATGCCCGCATTCACTTCGATCGAGAAAATCGCCGACTGGGCCGGACGCAACCCGCTCGTCGTCGGTGCGTTGGGCACGCTGATGTCGCTCGCGGCGCTCGGGATCAGCGCGGTGACGCTGTGGGCCGCGCGCAGCGAGGTCGTCGAGCACGCGCACGAGACGTCGCGCAACGTCGCGGCCGTGCTGGCGAGCCAGATCTCGAGGACGGTCGAGACGTCGAACAACGCGCTGATCGCGCTGACCGTCGATCTCGGCAAGCCGTCCGTACAGCGCATGGACGCCGGATTGCGGCACGACCTGCTGTTCGAGCGCACCGCGGCGCAGTACGTGACCGGCATGGGCGTGACCGACCGGCACGGCCGGTTGATCGACGGCTGCTGCAGCGCGACCCATCGCTGGGACTTCAGCGATCGCGATTACTTCAAGGTCCATCGCGATGCGGACAATCTCGGTCTCTACGTCTCCCAGCCCTATCGCGCGCGCTCGCGCGGCGACAAGGAGTCCATCGCGCTGTCGCGGCGCATCGAGCGGCCGGATCACGGGTTCGACGGGATCGCGGTCGTCGCCATCGATCTCGCCTATTTCGAGCAGCTTCTGTCCCGCCTCGATGTCGGGCCGAACGGGGTCAGCGCGATCGTGCGCGCGGACGGCACGATCCTCGCGAGAAACCCGTCGTTGAACGACGGCCAGATGAGCCGCCTGCGTCGTTCGACATCCTTCAAGCGGATGGTGAACAGCGAATCGGGCTTCTATCCCGCGCGATCGAGCATCGACGGCACCATGCGGTTGTATACCTACCAGCGGATACCGGGCACCCCGCTGATCGCGGTCGTCGCGCCGGCCGAAAGCGACGTGCTGGCCGGCATCCGGCGCCTGTCGTGGACGGTCGGCGTGTCGGCATCCGTGATCGGCGCATCGTTCTGCGCGGTGGTCTGGCTGCTGGCCTTCGCATTGCGGGACAACTTCCGCAAGCAGACGCTGCTGACCGACCTCACCCGCACCGATCCGCTGACCGGGCTGCACAATCGCCGCGCGCTCGATACCGCGCTGGCCGACGAATGGGAACGGCTGCAGCGCGGCAGCGGCGGCAGCCTCTCGGTGCTGTTCATCGACGCCGATCACTTCAAGCAGTACAACGACCGGCACGGGCACGCGCTGGGCGACACGGCGCTGCGCTTTCTCGCCGAATGCATCCGCGCGCATACGCGGCGGCGCGGCGACCTCGCCGCGCGCTATGGCGGCGAGGAGTTCGTCGCGGTGTTGCCGGATACCGATGAAAACGGGGCCGCGCGGGTCGCCGACGCGATTCGCCGCGAAGTCGAACGCAACCGGCTCGACGGGTTTGCGGAAACGGTTCCGCCCTTCACCGTCAGCATCGGCTGCGCGACCAGCCGGCGCGCACGGCATGCGTCGGTGCATGCGCTGACGCACGACGCGGACATGGCGCTCTACCGAGCGAAGCGCGAAGGAAGGAATCGTGTGCGTCGCGCGCAGGCGGAGCCGGTCGCGCAGCCGGCGTGAAGCGGGGAAAAGGCATCGGCGCGTGGCGTTCGCCCGGCGGTGCGCCGCGACCAGACGACGCCCGACAGACCAGCCGTCAACCGGCCCTCCCCCCGCCCCGACGCATCACGACGAGCGCATGAAGTAATGCTGCGCCAGCTCGACCCAGTACCGGACCCCGGCCGGAATGATGTCGTCGTTGAAGTCGTATTTCGGATGATGCAGCGACGGTGCCGTCGCGCCGTCCTGCGCATTGCCGATCAGCACGTACGCGCCCGGCCGCTCCTCCAGCATGAAGCCGAAGTCTTCGGACGTCATGTTCGGCGGCACGTCGCGGGACAGGCGTTCGTCGCCGAACGTCGCGCGAATCACCGCTTCGCACAGCGCCGTCTCGGCCGGCGTATTGACCGTCGCCGGATAGTACTGAAAAAACTCGACGTCGACCTGCGCACCATACGCATGCGCCAACCCCTCGCACGCAAGCCGCACGTCGCGCTGCAACTGCTGCTGCAATGCCGACGACAACGTGCGAATCGTGCCGCGCAGCTCGGCGGTGTCGGGAATCACGTTGTCGGTCGTGCCCGCATGGAACATGCAGACGGAAATGACCGCGGGGTCCACCGGGTCCTTGTGCCGCGCGGCGATGGTCTGACACTGCAGCACCATCGAGCACGCGAGCGGCACCGGATCGATGCCCAGATGCGGCTGTGCCGCGTGCGCGCCCTTGCCCGTCACCGTGATCCTGAAGCGCGAGCCGGCGGCCATGATCGGGCCGGTACGCAATCCGAAATGCCCGGCCGGCAACCCGGGCCAGTTGTGCATGCCGAATACCGCTTCCGTCGGGTATCGCTCGAACAGCCCGTCGTCGATCATCCTGCGCGCGCCCGCGCCGCCCTCTTCGCCCGGCTGAAACACGAAATGGACGGTGCCGGGCAACTGCGGCATTGCCTTCAGCACGCGCGCGGCGCCGAGCAACATCACGGTATGGCCGTCATGGCCGCACGCGTGCATGATTCCGTGCGTGCACGATGCATGCGCGAAGTCGTTGGCTTCGTGGATCGGCAATGCGTCCAGATCGGCGCGCAGCACGATGCCGCGGCCCGGGTCCGTGCCGGGCAGGCTCGCCACCACGCCCGTGCCGCCCAGCCCGCGCGACACCGCATAGCCGAGCGCCTCGAGCTCGCGGGCGACGACGTCGGCGGTCCGGTGTTCTTCGAATCGCAACTCGGGATGCGCATGCAGGTCGCGGCGCAGCTTTGCCCAGTGCGCGTGATGCGCGTGCAGCGACGGGACGGGAGTGACGGGGTTGTCCAATTTAGGCACCTTCGGAAAGTAGCGGGCTTGCAGCCGTCATGCCGGCGCGTGTCGCGCGCGGCGGCTGGGTCAGTCGTAACAGCCGACGATCGACTTGATCTCCATGTATTCCTCCATCCCTTCGATCCCGTACTCGCGGCCGTTGCCCGACTGCTTGTACCCGCCGAACGGCGCCTGCGGATCCCAGGCCGGGTAGTTCAGATGCACCTGCCCCGCCCGGATGCGGGCGGCCACCGCGCGGACGTGTTCCTTGTCGGTGCCTTGCACGTGCGCGCCCAGCCCGTAGACCGTGTCGTTCGCGATGGCGACCGCTTCGTCGACGGTGTCGTAAGGCAGGATCGCGAGCACCGGGCCGAAGATCTCCTGCTGCGCGATCGCCATGTCGGTGCGCACGTCGGAGAAAATCGTCGGCCGCGCATAAAAGCCGCGGTCGAGCCCCGCGGGTCGGCCGGGGCCGCCGGCGATCAGTTTCGCGCGTTCGTCGATGCCCACGTCGATCATCTGTGCAACGCGGCCGAACTGCGCGCGATTGGCCAGCGGCCCGTGCGTGGTTGCGTCGTCGAACGGATCGCCGACGACGAGTCCCTGCATCGCCGCAACGGCCAGCGCCTCCACCGCGCCGAGCACGGCGCGCGGCACGATCATGCGGGTCGGCGCGCTGCACGACTGCCCCATGTTGCGGAACGCGGCGGCCACGCCGGGCGGGATCGCGCGCGACAGGTCCGCATCCGGCAACACGATATTCGGCGACTTGCCGCCCAGCTCCTGCGCGACGCGCTTGACGGTGGTGGCGGCCGCCTGCGCCACCAGCACGCCGGCCCGCGTCGATCCGGTGATCGACACCATGTCGACCTCCGGGTGCGACGCAAGCGCGGCCCCCACGGTTTCGCCGCTGCCGCTCACGAGATTGAAGACGCCGGCGGGCACGCCCGCATCGGCAATCACTTCCGCGAACAGCAGCGCGCTGAGCGGCGACAGCTCGCTCGGCTTGAGCACGACCGTGCAGCCGGCTGCGAGCGCCGGCCCGACCTTCGCGGTGATCTGGTAGATCGGCCAGTTCCACGGCGTGATCAGCGCGCACACGCCGATCGGCTCGCGGGCGACCGCGGTCGTCCCGCGCCGCTCGACGAACGGGTAGCGCGCGAGGTTGTCGCGTGCGACCCGGATATGTTCGGCCGCGAGCGGCACGTGCGCGGCGCGCGCATAGCCGAGCGGCGCACCCATCTCCAGCGCGAGTGCCGTGGCGAACAACTCGGCGCGTTCCAGCATCAACGCATGGATGCGATCGAGCAGCGCGGCGCGTTCCTGCGGTGAAGTCGCGGACCAGCGTTCGAACGCGTGGCGCGCGGCCTGCACCGCGCGATCGGCGTCATGTGCGTTCCCGAGCGGGATCTCGCACAGCGTGTCTTCCGTGGACGGGCTGACGATCGCGAACCGGTCACGGCCGTCGGGCATGACCCAGTCGCCGTCGATGAAGAACCGATCCAGCCTTCCGGCTTGCATCAGGCGATGAACTGGTGAATTGACGGGGGAATGCATGGCAGGAATATCCTTGAGTCGATACCGTGCGTCGACGCACGGCGAAGGCCGTGATGAGCCGAAGCAGCGGCCGGAACGCGTCGCGGCCGCCCGCTAGAAATCCGCCACCTTGCCCCACGCGGATTCGGCGAACCGGCTGGGCCGATACGGCGCCGGATCGACGAGCGGTTGCGCACCGGTCGCGAGATCCGCGATCAGGTGCCCGGCGCCCGGGCCGATCCCGAAGCCGTGACCCGAAAAGCCCGCCGCGAGGATCAGCCCCGGCACGCCCGGCACTTCACCGATGCCCGGCACGCCGTCCGGCGTGCTGTCGACGAAGCCGGCCCACGCGTGCGTGATCTTCGCTTCGCGCAGCTCGGGCAACAGTTCGGCCGCGCGGCGGTAGGTTTCGGCGACCGTCGGCATGTCGGGCTTCGGATCCAGGATGCGCACCGCCTCCATCGGCGTCGGCGCGTCGAGGCGCCAGCGCTTCAGCGTTTCGTGGCCGCCGCGCACGCCTTCGAGACCGCCCGGCAGCAGGTTGCGCCAGCGTTTCGCGAACATCGGCACGAATTGCGGCGCGAAGCGCAGGAACTGCGGCGTCAGGTCCACGCGCGCGCGGCCGCTGATCGCCAATGCATAGCGTCCGTCGCTGCGTCGCGTCACGGACACGCCGGATGTGTACATCGCTTCCGGCAGCGGTGTTTCGACGGGTGACACGCTCAGGATCGACTGACGGATCGACGCCTGCGGAAACCGGATGCCGAGCTGCCGGCAGAACGACGACGCCCATGCGCCGCCGGCCATCACGACCGTGCGCGTCTTGATGACGCCGGCCTCGGTGACGACGCCGGCGACTCGGCCGCCCTCCAGCTCGATGCCGCGCGCCGCGCAGTGCTGGTGGACGCTGCCGCCCAGCTTGATCAGCGCGGCGGCCACGGCCGGCGCGGCCTTTCCGGGGTCGGCCGTGCCGTCGGTCGGCGAGAACACGCCGCCCTTCCACTGCCGCCCGGTCGCCCGTCCACGCTCGGCGGCCTGCTTGCTGTCGAGCATATACGTGGTCACGCCCGCGGTCTTCGCGAATTCGCCCCAGCTGGCCCAGCGGGACAGCTCGGCGTCGTCATTGCTCAGATACAGCAACCCGCAGCGATGAAAGCCCGTGTCTTCGCCGGATTCGGCGGCGAATCGTTCCCACAGATCGATGCTCTTGCTGGCCATCGGCAACTCGCGCGCGTCGCGGTTCTGCTGCCGGCACCAGCCCCAGTTGCGGCTCGACTGTTCGGCGCCGATGCGGCCCTTCTCGACGAGCGCGACCGATACGCCGCGGCGGGCCAGATAGTAGGCGGTGAAGACGCCGATGATGCCGCCGCCGATCACGACGACGTCGGCCGCGGCCGGCGGCGTGGACAAGGTTTCGATATGACGCAACGGAGGGGACATGTTCAGTCTCGCTCGACGGGGGCGTTGACGGTCTGCATCACGTAGAACTTCGCGACGCGTTCGCTGCTTTCCCACCCGATCGACGCGCCGCGCGGCACGAACAGCGCATCGCCGGCGCCGAGCGCCAGCACGCTGCCGTCGGGCGCGGCGAACCGTACGCCGCCGTCCAGCAGGAACATGAACTCGTTGGCGCGATGCGGCCGGACGATCCGGTGATACGGCGTCGAATCCCACGTGCCCGCGCAGTACCCGGCTGCGTCGTCGGTGAACACGTTGTCGCTGCGGCATTGCGGCGCCGGGCCGAGCAGCACCTCGGCCGGCAGCGTCGCGGACGGCTTGAAGTCCGCGTCGGCGTACAGCGCGAAGAGACCTTGCTTCGTCGGTGTCTCGCACGCCGCCGCGCAGAACGTCAGCCGCACGGGCGCTTGCGCGGCGATGCGCAGCGCGGTGCCGCAGCCGATGACGGCACCCTGTCGCGGACCGAGCACCAGCGGCGCGGCGCCGGCCGCTTCGAGCGTCAACTCGCCTTCGACGACGACGAGGGTTTCGACGTGCGGAAAGCTCGCCACGTCCAGCGCGCCCACGAAGGCGATGCGCCCGGCGGCCATCGCGTCGGGGCCTTCCCACGCAATCTCGCGATGCGCCGCGAACGGATCGCTCGCGCCGAACCCCTGCTGGCGGAAGGCGGTGGAAGACGGTGCGCCGTCGGCCCGGTGCAACACGAAAACTGCGGTCATTTCTGCTCCTGTGCAATGCGTGGCGACCTGGTTCGAAGCCGTCACGCGATATCGGAAATCGTCGTTCGCCGGCGCTCCTGCCGGAACGCCTCGGCGGCGCATGTCGTCCATGCGTGCGCCTATGCCGCGTGACACGACGCTTCGCGGCGTTCGCCGCGCACGCGCGTCGATGGCGCTCGCACCGGCGCGCCGGCCGTTCGGGCGACCACGTAGTCGCGCGGCGTGATCCCGAGCACGCGCCGGAAATGCCGGCACAGGTGGCTCTGATCGAAGAAGCCGACGTCGGTCGCGACGATCGACGGCGCGAGACCCGCGCGCAGCAGGTCCTGCGCCCGCCGCACTCGCACGAGACACAGATACCGGTGCGGCGACAGACCGGTTTCGCTGCGAAAGCGCGCGGTGAAACGCGACACGCTCAACCCGGCCACCGCCGCGAGCGTGTCGAGGTTCAGCGGCTGCGCGAACGACGCGTCGATCGTGCGCAGCACGTCGCCGATCGCCGGCGACACGGGCCGCGCGACACGCGGCGAGCCCACGAATTGCACTGTCATGTCGAATTCTCCCGGCGCTCGCTTCAATGCAGGAAATCCTGCATCCGGTAATACGCGCCGACGAGCGGCAGGAACCACGCGTGCCCGAAATGGCCGGGTATCGCCGGCCAGTCGAGTGCGCGCCACGGGTTCGACGCGGCCGCGCCATACAGCACGTCGGCCATCACGCGGCCCATGTGCACCGACATCTGCACGCCGTGCCCGCTGTAGCCCATCGAGTAATAGAGCCCGTCGTGCTGGCCCGCGCGCGGCAGCCGGTCGGCGGTGATGTCGACCAGCCCGCCCCAGCAATAGTCGAGCCGCACGCCGGCCAGCTCGGGGAAATAGCCGGCCATGCCGGCGCGCAGGATGTCGCCGCTCTTCGCGTCGGAGCGCGGGCTCGACATCGCGAAACGCGCGCGGCCACCGAACAGCAGCCGGTTGTCGGGCGTCACGCGAAAATAGTTGCCGATCTGGCGCGACGTCACGTACGCACGGCGCTGCGGAAACAGCCGGTTCAACTGCGCGTCGGGCAGCGGCTCGGTCACGACGATGAAGCTGCCGACCGGCGCGATGCGTCGCCGGAACCATGCGAACGGCCCGTGCTGCGACGCGCCGGTCGCGACCAGCACGCGATCGGCGACGATCGTGCCGCGCGTGCAGGTGATCCGGTGGCGCTCGCCGTCCAGCCGGTCGAGCCGTGTGACGGCCGCTTGCTCGTACACGCGTGCGCCGGCCCGCACGGCCGCTTGCGCGAGCCCGACGCCGAACTTGCCCATGTGCATCTGCGCGCCGTTGCGCTGCAGGAGCCCGCCGTAAAAGCCGTCGGACGCGATTTCATCGCGGATCCGCGACGGCTCGATCAGCTCGATGTCCGGATCGACGTCGCGCCGCAACGCATTGAAGGTCTTTTCGAGCCCCGCGAAATGCTGCGGTTTCGCGGCGAGCTTCAGCTTGCCCGTTCGCCGGAAATCGCAGTCGATCGCCTGTTCGGTGACGATCGTCTCGACGCTCTTCACCGCGCTTTCGTACGCGAGATAAAACTGCTTCGCCTGCGCGGCGCCGATGCGCGCAGCCAGCGACGCGTAGTCCTGCGCGACGCCCGTATTGCACTGGCCGCCGTTGCGGCCGGACGCTTCGCTCGCGACCTGCACGGCTTCGAGCACGACCACCGAGACGCCGCGCTGCGCGAGCGCGAGCGCCGCCGACAAGCCGGTGAAACCGCCACCGATGACGACCACGTCGGCCCGCCCTTCGACGGGCCCGACGCTGCCCGCGCGAAACGCGGGACGGGTATCCAGCCAGTACGATTCCAGTTTCATCGGATTCTTCTCGAGCATTCCCGCAACGACGATCGGCGACCGTTCAATGCGAATCATTTAATCACCGTCAAAAACCGCAGTTGCCGCGTATTCGCGCGCGGCACGCGTACAAATCGCCGTTTTGCGCGACCGCCGCAGCAGACTATGCGGCGGGCCGTTCACCGCGCCGCGCGACGCACGGTTCGCGCGCCACGGACTACAGCTGCACCGGCGTGACACCCGCGGGCGCCGGCTCCGCCTGAAAGCGCGCGAGATCCTCCTCGCTGCGATGGCACAGCACCTGCGCGCCGTTCCCGAGCGTGCGCAGCGACGGGGCCGTGCGGTTGCACACGCCGTCCACGCGCATCGCGCAGCGCGACAGGAACGGACACAGCTCGGCCTCGTGCTCGCGCTCGCCGATCGGCACCAGCGGACGATGGCAGCGCTCGGCCGCATCGTCGAGCCAGCCCGCGCGCAATTCCGGCGCGGACGACACCAGCAGATGCGAATACGGGTGATAAGGCGGCGCGCACAGCGCGTCGCGACTGCCCGTCTCCACGCGCCGGCCCGCATACAGCACGACGATGTCGTCGCTGATCGCGCGCACCTTCGCGATGTCGTGCGTGATGAACACGTACGACACGCCGAGCTTCGCCTGCAGGTCGCGCAGCAGTTCGATGATCGCGGCGCCGACCACGGTGTCGAGCGCCGACGTGACCTCGTCGCACAGGATCAGGTCGGGTTCGGCGGCGAGCGCCCGCGCGAGATTCACGCGCTGCTTCTGCCCGCCGGACAATTCGCCGGTACGCCGCGCGGCCACCGCCGGCGGCAGCCGCACGAGTTCGAGCAGTTCCGCGACGCGCTGCCGCGCACGCGCGCCCTTGATCCCGTGATAGAACGCGAGCGGTCGCGCGAGCGTGCGCTCGACGGTATGCACCGGATTGAGCGCGGTATCGGCGTTCTGGAACACGATCTGCACGCGGCGATGCTGCTCCTTCGTGCGCTTGCCGATATCGCGCGCGAGCGGCACGCCGTCGAGCAGGATCTCGCCGCCGGTCGCCGGCACGAGGCCCGCGATCACCTTCGCGAGCGTCGTCTTGCCGGAACCGGATTCGCCGATCACGCCGACGGTCTGCCCGCGCCCGATGCGCAGGTCGACTTCATGCAGGATCACCTTCGCGGGCCAGCCGTTCGCCGCGCGGCCGCCGTAACCGGCGATCGCGCCGCGCACGTCGAGCAGCGGCGCCGGCGCGGCCGGTCGTCGCACTTCCCCGCCACGTTCGGCATCGTTCGGCGTGACCGCCGCGATCAGGCTCTGCGTGTACGGATGCGTCGGCGCATGCAGGATCTGTTCGGCCGCACCCGCCTCGCGGATCACGCCGTCGCTCAGCACGACGATCCGGTCGGCCATCTGCGCGACCACGGCCAGGTCGTGCGACACGTACACCGCGCTCATCCCGTAGCGCCGGATCACGCGCTTGAACGCCTGCAGCACGTCGATCTGCGTGGTCACGTCGAGCGCGGTGGTCGGCTCGTCGAGGATCACCAGTTCCGGATCGGTGATCAGCGCCATCGCGGCCATCAGCCGCTGCAACTGCCCGCCCGAGACCTGGTGCGGATAGCGCTTGCCGATCGTCTCCGGCTCCGGCAGCGCGAGCGCGCGAAACAGCTCGATCGCCTTCGCCTGCGCGTCGCGCTTCGTCATCGTCTTGTGGATCAGTGCGCTCTCGATCACCTGGTCGAGAATCGTGCGCGACGGATTGAACGCGGCGGCGGCGCTCTGCGCGATATACGCGACCTTGCGGCCGCGCAGCGCGGTCAGCGCCGCTGCGGAAAGCGTGCACACGTCGGTACCGTCGAGCTTCACCGAGCCGCCGGCGATCCGGCAGCCGGCGCGCGCATGGCCCATCAGCGACAACGCGATCGTCGTCTTGCCGGAGCCCGATTCGCCGATCAGCGCGAGCACCTCGCCCCGGCCGATCTCGAAGTCGACGCCGTGGACGATCGTCGTTTCCTCGCCGCCCGGTCGGCCGCCGACCACGCGCAGCCCGCGCACCTCGACGAGCGGGTTCGATTCGTGTCGCATCAGTGTCCTCCGGCGGCGCCGGCCGCGCCCTTGCGGCGGCCGCGATGCGGCAGACCGTCGATCAACAGGTTGACGCCCACCGTCAGGATCGCGATCGCGACCGCGGGCATGATCGCGACGGCCGAGCCGTCGCCGAGGCTCGCGATGTTCTCGCGCACGAGGGAGCCGAGGTCCGCATACGGCGGCTGCACGCCGAGGCCGAGAAAGCTGAGGCCGCTCAGCAGCAGCACGACGAACGTGAAGCGCAGCCCGGTATCCGCCAGCATCGGGTGGATCATGTTCGGCAGCATCTCGACGCACGCGATGTACAGCGCGCTCTCGCCGCGCGCCTTTGCCACCTGCACGAATTCGAGCGTGCTGATGTTGACGGCCAGCGCGCGCGCGATCCGGTACGAGCCCGGCATGTAGCTGACCGCGGCGGTGAGCACCAGCAGCGGCAGCGACGAACCGAACGCGGCGACGAACATCAGCGCGAACATCTTCGACGGAATCGACGTGAGCGCGTCGAGCAGCCGGCTCATCGTCTCGTCGACCGCGCGGCCCGACACGGTCGCGAGCAGCCCGAGCGTCGTGCCGGTCAGCGCGGCGAGCAGCACCGCGGCCAGCGCGAGCAGCACGGTCAGCCGCGTGCCGTACAGGATGCGGCTCAGCATGTCGCGGCCGAGGAAGTCGGAACCGAACGGCAGCTTCGCACCGAACGGCGCGAATACATCCGGCGTGACGATCGCGCCGACGTCGTGCGGCGCGAGCAGCGGCGCGAACACCGCGATGAACAGCATCAGGCCGACCATCGACAGGCCGACGCGGCCGCCGGTCGTCAGTCTGATGCGTGCGCCGCGGCGCTTGCGGGGCTGGTCGGGGGACGGCGCGGCGGGCGGCGTCGCGCCTCCCCACGGCGCGCGCGGTTCGCCTGACGGCGGCAGCGCGCTGCTGCGATGAACGGGTTCGGTCGGGTGCATGGGCGGCATCTCGGAAGAAAAACGGGACACTCAGGTCCGCAGTCGCGGGTTCGACACGATCGAGCACAGATCGGCGAACAGCACGAGCATCAGGTACGCGACGCAGAAAATCAGCGTGCATGCCTGGACCAACGGGAAATCGCGGTTGCCGACGGCATCGACCATCAGGCTCGCGAGGCCCGGATAGTTGAAGATCGTCTCGACGACGATCACACCGCCAAGCAGGTACGACAGGCTCAGCGCGATCGCGTTGGCGATCGGCCCGATCGCGTTCGGCAGCGCATGACGCAGCACGACCCGTGCGGGGCTCGCGCCCTTGAGCACGGCCATCTCGACATATGACGCGCTCAGTTGCTCGATCACCGCGGCACGCGTCATGCGCGCCATCTGCGCGATCACGACCGCGCACAGCGTCATCACCGGCATCGCATACGCGCGCAGAAAGTCGTGGAAGCTGTCGATCGGGCCGCTGTACGACAGCGCCGACAGCCAGTGCAGCTTGACGGCGAACACGAGCACGGCGACCGTCGCGATCAGGAATTCCGGCGTCGCGACGAGCGACAGCGTGCCGAGGCTGATCACGCGATCGACCACCGACTCGCGCTTGACCGCCGCGAGAATGCCGAGCAGCAGCGCGATCGGCACCGACACGGCGGTCGTGATCGCGGCGAGCGCCAGCGACTTCGGCAACCGCCCGCCGATCATCTCCGACACCGGCATGTCGCCGGACAGCGAGCGGCCGAAATCGCCGTGCAGCAAGCCGGCGAGCCAGTGCACGTAGCGCACGTGCGCCGGCATGTCGAGACCGAACTGCGCACGCAGCGCGGCGACCGTCTCCGGCGTCGCGGACTGGCCGAGCGCGGCCTGCGCGGCGTCGCCCGGCAGCAGGTTCGTGATCGTGAAGATGATCGCGGACACGATCAGCAGCGTCAGCGCGGTGACCGCGATGCGTCGACCGATCAGCCCAAGCAGGATTCGATTCATGAAACGGCACTCCGGGAAAGATCCCGCGCGACCGGGGCGGTGGCCCGCTGCGGCCGCGCGGCGGCGTCACGTATCGACGTCAGGCGTTCCACCACACATACTCGGCGAACATGAAGCCCATCATCCCGCCGGTCGGGATCGACCCGAGGCCCGCGAGCCGCTTGTCGTAGCCGTCGAGGAAGCTGATGAACGCCGGAATGCCGACCCGGCCCTGCTGCGCGACGAGCGTCTGCATCTCGCCGTACATCTGCTTGCGCTTCGCATCGTCGGTCTCCGAGCGCGCGGCGAGCAGCAGCTGATCGAACTTCGCGTTCTTCCAGCCCGACTCGTTCCACGCGGCGTCCGACTTGAAGAACTGCGTGAACAGCACGTCGGCGCTCGAGCGCGGGTTGATGTTGCCGAAGCCGAGCGGATGCTTCATCCAGTGGTTCGACCAGTAGCCGTCGGGCGACACGCGGTTGACCTGCAGGTTCAGCCCGATCTTCTGGCCGGCCTGCTGCAGCAGCACGGCCATTTCGATCGACCCGTTCGCATCGGACGTCGCATAGATCGGCGGCAGCGCCGTGCCGAGCGCGCCGGCCTTCTGGAACAGGAATTTCGCCTTGTCCGGATCGTGCGGCCGCTGCGGCAGCGACGCGTTGAAGTAGCGATGCCCCGGCGGGATCGGCTGGTCGTTGCCGATCACCGCATAGCCGCGAAATACCGCCGAGCGGATCTGTTCGCGATCGAACAGGTACTTCATCCCCTCGACGAAATCGGGATTCGCGGTGATCGGGCTTTCGCTGCGCATGATCAGGTCGGTATAGAGCCCCGACTTGGTTTCCTTCAGCGCATAGCCGGGCGTCGACGCGACCCGTTGCGTCGAGCGCGGGTCGATCGCGTTGATCAGGTGCACGTCGCCCGACAGCAGCGCGTTCAGGCGCGCGGCGCTGTCGCTGATGCCGATCAGTTCGATCTCGTCGAGATACGGCATGCCCGGCTTGAAGTAGCTGTCGTTGCGCACGCCGACGGTCGACACGCCCGGCTTGAACGACTTGAGCTTGTACGGGCCGCAGCCGATGCCGGTCGCGAAATCGGTCGTGCCGTCCTTGACGATCACGAGTTGCGGCGTCGCGAGGATGACCGGCAGATCGGCGTTCGCGCTGGCGAGCGTGAGCGTGACCTCGTCCGGGCCGCTCGCCTTCGCGTCCGCGAACTGGTCGGCGAGCGGCTTGACCTTCGACGCGGTGGCCGCGTTCTTGTGGCGCATCAGCGAGAACACCACGTCGGCCGGGCCAACGGGTTTGCCGTCGTGGAACGTGACGCCCTTGCGCAGCTTGATGATCCAGGTCTTCGCATCGGTCGTGTGCAACGACTCGGCGAGATTCATCTGCGGCGTGAGGCTCCCGTCGAGCTGCGTGAGGCCGCTGTAGAACATGAAGAAGCGGATGTAGTCCGCGCCCGTCGAGCCCTTGGCCGGGTCGAGCGTATCGGCGGTCGAGCTGGATTCGTTCGCGACCCGGATCTTGCCGCCGCGCTTCGGCGCGGGCGCGGCGAATGCCGACTGCGCGCTCGTCAGCAATCCGCCGCCGCCGACGGCCATCATGCCGCTCGCCGCCATGACCCGCATCATGTCGCGGCGCGTGAAGCCGCCCTTGCCGCCATTGTCGATATCGTCGCTCATCCGAACTGCTCCTGACTGTGTAAAGTGGGTCATAGGGTCCAGCGTGGTTGTTCGATCCCGCCGCGCCCGCTTGCTGGTGGCGGGCGCGACGCCGTGCACATGCAATTCATTTAAGCATCGCCAAAATGCCGGTTGTCCCGATTCGGGCCGCCCTCACGATACGAATCGACCGTTTTGGGTGGCCTGCGCAGCATGATTTGCTGCGTGCGCCGGGGACCGTCGGCGGGTGCCGGCCGCATGCCGGCGCGCACGTGAAAGTTCAGAGGATTGTTCGCCGGCATCCACGCGTTGATCCCGCAGGCGCGACGCGAATGCGTGCAGGCTCGCGCGACGTGGCGATGCCGGCCGCCTGCCGCATTGCGCGTGTTTCTCCCGGGATCGCGACAGGCGGCACCAGGCGTGCGCGGCACCGCACCGGGGAAACGCGTCGCTTACAGCCCGAGCTGCGTCGCGAGCTGGCCGATGTCCGACACTTCGTAATAGTTGTAGAACGGCGTGCCCGGCTCGTGGCCGCGATTCACGAAGGCCTTGTGCCTGATTCCCAGATCCTCGGCCGTCATCAGGTCGTAGCGCAGGCTCGACGACACGTGCAGCACGTCCTCGGGCTTGCAGCCGAGCTTGTCGAACATGTATTCGAAGCCCTGCATCCGCGGCTTGTACGATTGCGCCTGCTGCGCGGTGAACACCGCGTGGAACGGTGCGCCGAGCTTGTCGACGTTGCTCATGATCTGCTCGTCCATCGCGTTCGACAGGATCACGAGCTTGTACTTCGTCGCCAGCCGTGACAGCCCGGCGGGCACGTCCGGATGCGGGCCCCAGGTCGGCACCGCGCGATAGAACAGCTCGGCCTCGGCTTCGTCGAACGTCACGCCGACCCGCGCGCAGGTGCGGCGGATCGCGTTGACGACGACATCGCGATACGGCTTCCACGCACCGAGCACCTCGTCGAGCCGATAGGCGGCGAACGCGCGCACGAATGCCTCCATCGCGGCCGGCGACAACCGGTCCGCATAGATTTCGCGCGCCGTCTCGGCCATCCGGAAATGGGTCAGCGTGCCGTAACAGTCGAAGGTGATGTACTTCGGTTCAAACTGGATCATGATGACGTCCTGTCGGTGTGAAGCCCCCGGCGGGCCGGGGACGGGCTGGGTTGTACGAAATTGAATCAGGGCAAAAAGCCCCGCGCGCGTCGTTTGGCGCCGTCCGAAACGCAGAATCGTCGCGTGTTGCGCGGCGCGGGCAGCACGATATGCGGCGCGTCCGGCGGCGCCGGCCGCTGCGGCCCGCCGCAACGGCCGCGACATCGCGCTTTCGTCGTAGCGGCACGCTCGCGGCAGGAACGATCGAGTTCATGTGACGCGTCGGCACGACGGGCGGATGCGTTCGTGCCGGCCGAGCGGATCGGCGTCGATCCCGAGCGCCGGGCCGCCGCCGGAAAACAGGCGAATCGTCCTATCCGTGCCGCCGCCGCGCTGGCAGAGTGAACAGGTCATTTCCACCCATCCGGAGTCCGGCGTGTCCGACCTCAATCCTTCCCGCACGCTCATCTATCGCCCGTTCACCGAAGCCGACCTGCCCGCCGCCCATCGACTGTCCGAAGCAGTCAAGTGGCCGCACCGGCTCGACGACTGGCGCTTCGTATTCCAGCTCGGCAGCGGCTTCGTCGCCGAGGACGAAACCGGCATCGTCGGCACCGCGCTCGGCTGGCGCTTCGGCGAATCGCACGCGTCGCTCGGCATGGTCATCGTGTCGCCCGAGCGCCAGGGCTGCGGCATCGGCCGCGAACTGCTCACCCGCGTGGTCGACAGCTTCGGCACGCGGACCGTGTTTCTGCATGCGACGCCGGCCGGCGAGCCGCTGTACGCGAAGTTCGGCTTCGACGTCATCGATACGATCGATCAGCACCAGGGCGCCGCGTTCCAGCCGCCGCTGATCTCGCTGCCGCCCGGCGAGCGCCTGCGTCCGCTCGGCACCAACGACGGCCCGCGGCTCGCCGCGCTCGCGTCGCGCGCGGCCGGCTACGAACGCGGTGCGGTGATCGATGCGCTGCTCGACGTCGCGAACGGGATCGCGATCGACCGCGACGGCGAGCTGCTCGGTTTCGCGCTGTTCCGCCGGTTCGGCCGCGGCCACGTGATCGGCCCGGTGATCGCGCCGGATGCGCTGCGCGCGCAAGCGCTGATCAGCCATTGGCTCGCGCTGCACGAGGGCATGTTCGTGCGGCTCGACGTGCCGGGCGACAGCGGGCTGTCGGACTGGCTGCAGGGGCTCGGGTTGCCGCGCGTCGATACGGTCGTCGCGATGGCGCGCGGCACGACGCCGCCACGCGACCCGGCGCTGCGCGCGTTCGCGATCGTGAACCAGGCGCTCGGCTGAGCGGGGCGCACGATGAGTTTTCTCTACAAGGCCGATCCGGTGCGCGGCGCGCAGTGGGCGGCGCGCTTCGCGCAACGCGCGCCCGACCTGCCGTTCCGGATCTGGCCGGACCTCGGCGACGCCGACGCCGTCCGCTATCTCGCCGCATGGCAGCCGCCGGACGATCCGGTCGCGCTGTTGCCGAACCTCGAAGTCGTGTTCTCGGTCGGCGCCGGCATCGATCAGTTCGACCTGTCGCGCGTGCCGCCGCATATCCCCGTCGTGCGGATGATCGAGCCGGGTATCGTCGAAGGAATGGTCGAATACGTGACGCAGGCCGTGCTGACGATCCATCGCGACCTGTTCGACTACGCGGCGCAGCAGCGCGATCAGGTGTGGCGCGAGCGCCCCGTGCGCGCGGCCGCGTCGCGACGCATCGGCGTGCTCGGGCTCGGCACGCTCGGCCAGGCCGTGCTCGACACGCTGCGGCGCTTCGGCTTCCCGTGCGCGGGCTGGAGCCGCACGCCGCGCACGCTCGACGGCGTCGACTGTCATGCAGGCGATGCCGCGCTCGACGCGTTCCTGGCCCGCACCGACATCCTGATCTGCCTGCTGCCGCTCACCGACGGCACGCGCGGCCTGCTCGGCGCGCGCGTGTTCGACGCGCTGCCGGCCGGCGCGTCGCTGGTGCAGGTCGGGCGCGGCCCGCAGCTCGATGCGCCCGCGCTGCTCGCGGCGCTCGCGAGCGGCCGGCTCGACAGCGCGATCCTGGACGTGACGGACCCCGAACCGTTGCCGGCCGGCCATCCGTTCTGGACACATCCGCGCATTCGCATCACGCCGCACATCGCCAGCGCGACGCGACCCGACACCGCGGTCGACGCGGTGCTCGCGAATCTCGCGCGCCATCGCGCGGGACAACCGATGATCGGCGTCGTCGATCGCGCACGCGGCTACTGACGTGCGGGCCCGGCCTGCGGGGCGCGCAGCAGAAAATGCCGAAGCGCCCGGTGCAAACGCCGCGCGCATACGTTTCGGACCGCAAATTGAAGACGCATGCGGATGGCTTGCCCGTTAGCATGAACTCACCGCTGACACCTGACGAGAGCCCCGCCTTCCCATGAACCAAGCCGCGCTGATCGAAGCCGATCGTCAACACCTGATCCACCCCGTCGTCAACTACCGTGCGCACGAGGCGCGCGGCGTCACCGTGCTGGAATCCGCGGACGGCGTGTTCCTGCGCGATGCCGCGGGCCATACGCTGCTCGACGCGTTCTCGGGCCTGTGGTGCGTCAACGTCGGCTACGGCCGCGACAGCATCGTGAAAGCCGCCGCCGACCAGCTGGCCAAGCTGCCCTACGCAACCGGCTATTTCCATTTCGGCTCGCAGCCGGCGATCGAGCTCGCCGAACGGCTCGCCGCGCTCGCGCCGCCGTCGCTGAACCGCGTGTACTTCACGCTCGGCGGCTCGGACGCGATCGACTCCGCCGTGCGCTTCATCACGCACTATTTCAACGCGACCGGCCGTCCGTCGAAAAAGCAGATGATCGCGCTGGAGCGCGGTTATCACGGCTCGTCGTCGATCGGCGCCGGCCTCACCGCGCTGCCGGCGTTTCACCGTCATTTCGACCTGCCGCGTGCGGACCAGCACCATATTCCGTCGCCCTACCCGTACCGCCATCCGCTCGGCGACGATCCGCAGGCGCTGATCGCCGCGTCGGTCGCCGCGCTCGAAGCGAAGGTCGCCGAACTGGGCGCGGACAATGTCGCCGCGTTCTTCTGCGAGCCGGTGCAGGGTTCCGGCGGCGTGATCGTGCCGCCGGCCGGCTGGCTGAAGGCGATGCGCGACGCGTGCCGGCGCCTCGGCATCCTGTTCGTCGCGGACGAGGTGATCACCGGCTTCGGCCGCACCGGCCCGCTGTTCGCGTGCGAGGCCGAACAGGTCGATCCGGACCTGATGACCGTCGCGAAGGGGCTGACCGCCGGCTATGCGCCGATGGGCGCGGTGCTGATGTCCGACGAAATCTACGAAGGGATCGCGGGCCACCGCGCCGATGCGCCCGCGGTCGGCCACGGCTATACGTATTCCGCGCATCCGGTGAGCGCGGCGATCGGCCTCGAAGTGCTGAAGCTCTATCACGAAGGCGGGCTGCTCGCGAACGGCCAGGCGCTGGCGCCGCGCTTCGCCGCGGGACTCGACGCGCTGCGCGCGCATCCGCTCGTTGGCGACGCGCGCTCGGTCGGCCTGCTCGGCGCGCTCGAACTGGTCGCCGACAAGGCACGCAAGACGCGCTTCGACCCGGCGCTGAACGTGCCGGACCGGATCGCGGCCGCCGCCTACGCGAACGGCGTGGTGTTCCGCGCGTTCGGCGACGGCGTGCTCGGCTTTGCGCCGGCGCTGAGCTTCACTGCCGGCGAGTTCGACCTGATGTTCGAACGCGTGCGCAAGACGCTCGACGACGTGCTGGCGGATTCCGGCGTGCAGCGCGCGCTCGACGCCGCGCATGCGCAACCGGCCTGACGGGCCAAGGGAAAGCCGGGCTTGTAGCGGTCATCGTTCGTCTCTAAAGTAACCGGACATTCCATTTTTGCTCTTTCACGTGAACATGACGGACAGCAAGCTGGATCGCATCGACCTGCGCATCCTCTCCCAGTTGCAAAAGCGCGGCCGCATGACCAACGTCGAGCTGGCCGATGCGGTCGGGCTGTCGCCCAGTCCGTGCCTGATCCGCGTGAAGCGGCTCGAGAAGGCCGGCTACATCGGCGGCTACGGCGCGCACATCCAGCTCGAGAAACTCGGCGACGTGCAGGTCGTATTTACCGAGGTCACGCTGGCCGATCATCGGCGCGAGGATTTCGACCGCTTCGTCGCGGCGATCCGCACCGTCGACGAGATCGTCGAATGCCACCTCGCGAGCGGCGGCTACGACTATCTGCTGAAGTTCATCACGCGCAGCGTGAGCCATTACCAGACGATCGTCGAAGGGCTGCTCGAGCAGAACATCGGCATCGAGAAGTATTTCAGTTACGTGATCATCAAGTCGCCGTTCGTCAAACGGCACTACCCGCTCGAATCGCTGTTCGGCGAACGTCACTGACACGCGGCGTGCGTCACCCCCGAACGCGGCAGCCTGCTGTCCGCGCGGGGTAGCCGCGCGCCCACACCGCTCAACCAGCGTCACCGAACCGCCTCATTCAAGGATCTGTCATGCCGCTTACGCTGTCCCGCACCGAACTCGTTCGCACCGCCAACCTGATCGACGGCAACTGGCGCGATGCGCTCGACGGCCGCCGCTTCGCCGTCACCGATCCCGCCACGCTCGAAACCGTTGCCCACGTACCCGACAGCGGCGCCGCCGACGCACGCGCGGCGACCGACGCGGCAGCCCGCGCGCTGCCCGCGTGGCGTGCGACGCCCGCGCGCGAACGCGCCGCGATCCTGCGTGCCTGGCATGCGGCGATCGTCGCGCACACCGACGATCTCGCGAAGCTGATGTCGCGCGAACAGGGCAAGCCGCTGGCCGAGGCGCGTGGCGAAGTTGCGTACGGTGCGTCGTACGTGCTGTGGTTCGCGGAGGAAGCGACGCGCACGTACGGCGACCTGATCCCGCAGCAGCAGCGCGGCAAGCGCTTGAGCGCGGTGAAGGAGCCGATTGGCATCGTCGCCGCGATCACGCCGTGGAATTTCCCGCTCGCGATGATCGCGCGCAAGATCGCGCCGGCCCTCGCGGCCGGCTGCACGGTGGTCGCGAAGCCGGCGGAGGACACGCCGCTGACCGCGCTCGCGCTCGCGTTGCTCGCGCAGGAAGCCGGCGTGCCGGCCGGCGTGCTGAACCTGATCGCCGCGTCGCGCGAGCGCGGCGTCGACGCGGCGGCCGACTGGCTCGCCGACGGCCGCGTGCGCAAGATCACGTTCACCGGCTCGACGCCGGTCGGCAAGCTGCTCGCGCGCGAATCGGCGGCGACGTTGAAGAAATTGTCGCTGGAGCTCGGCGGCAATGCGCCGTTCATCGTGTTCGACGACGCCGAGCTCGAGGCCGCGGTCGACGGGCTGATGGCCGCCAAGTTCCGCAACGGCGGGCAGACCTGCGTGTCGCCGAATCGCGTGTACGTGCAGGCCGGTGTCTACGACGCGTTCGCCGCGAAGCTCGCCGCGCGCGTCGCCGCGCTGAAGGTCGCGCCGGCGACCGACCCGGCCGCGCAGATCGGCCCGATGATCAACGCGCGCGCGGTCGACAAGATCGCACGCCACGTCGGCGATGCGATCGAACGCGGCGCGCGCGTGCTCACGGGCGGCAAGCGCCTGACCGAGCTCGGTGCGAACTATTACGCGCCGACGGTGCTCGTCGACGCGACCGCCGACATGCAGCTCACCTGCGAGGAAACCTTCGGCCCGATCGCCGCGCTGTTTCGCTTCGCGTCCGAGGACGAAGCGGTCGCCGCCGCGAACGACACGCCGTTCGGGCTCGCCGCCTATTTCTACACGCAGGACGTGCGGCGCATCGCGCGCGTGTCGGCGCGGCTCGAAACGGGCATCGTCGGCATCAACGAAGGCGCGCTCGCGAGCGAGGCCGCGCCGTTCGGCGGCGTGAAGGAATCGGGCTACGGCCGCGAAGGCTCGCGCTACGGCCTCGACGATTACCTGTCGATCAAGTACCTGTGCCAGGGCGGGCTCGACTGAGCGGATGAACCCGCGCCGTCCGCAAGGACGGCCGTCGCCGTGTCCGGTCCAGTCACGCGCATTGACATCGGAACCGATCGGTCCATATAATGCATCCAACTTTGGCACCGCATCGATGGCGAAACCGATCAATGGCAAATCCGGCTGGCGTGGGCCGTCCCCGCGAATTCGAACTGAGCGACGCCGCGCGCGACGCGATGGACGTTTTCTGGGATCGCGGCTATGAAGGCGCGTCCCTGCCCGACCTGATCGCCGGCACCGGCTTGTCGCGCGGCAGTCTCTACAAGGCGTTCGGCGACAAGAAGGCGCTGCTGCTGGCGGCGCTCGACCTGTACATGGCCGATGGGCTCAAGGCGACCGCCGACATCCTGTCGCAACCCGGTGCCGTGAAGGATGCGATTCGCGATTCGCTGCTGCGCTATGCGCGCCTGTCCGTTGGCGACGCGGGCCGGCGCGGATGTCTCGCGGTCGCGATGACCACCGAACTGGCCGCGCGCGACGCGGATGTCGCGGAACGCACCGGGCGCATGTTCCGGCGGCTGCAGCAGCTCTATGCCGGTGCGATCGTCCGCGGCCAGGCGAGCGGCGAGATCGCCGAGCAGGACGAACAGGTGCTGGCGCGTTTGCTCGTCTGCCAGATCGAGGGCATGCGCGTGCTGGGCAAAACCGGTATGTCCGAGCCCGACGTGCTCGCGTTGGTCGATCGCACGATGCGCATTCTCGACTGATATTTTTTTACCCGATTTGGAACCGATTGGTTCCGTATGGAGAGCCGCCCATGTCACGGAATGACCCCGTTTCACCCGACCCGCGTCGCTGGGCGATGTTTTCGGTCCTGCTCGTCGGCGCGTTCCTGCCGCCGCTGGATTTCTTCATCGTCAATGTCGCGCTGCCGTCGATCCGCGCGGAACTGGGCGCCTCGTCGTCGGCCGAGCAACTCGTCATTTCATCGTATGCGGGCCTGTACGCGGTGACGCTGATCACCGGCGGGCGATTGGGCGACCTGTTCGGCCGCGGCCGCGTGTTTTTCCTCGGGTTGATCGGCTTTGCGATCGCCTCGACGCTGTGCGGCCTCGCGAGTTCGCCGTGGACGCTCATCGTCGGCCGCGCGTTGCAGGGCGTGACGGCCGCGATCATGGCGCCGCAGGCGCTCGCGTCGATCCAGGCGATCTTTCCGGAATCGGAAAAGCCGCTCGCGCTCAGCTTGTACGGCGCGGTATTCGGCCTCGCGGCCGTGGTCGGGCAGGCGTTGGGCGGGATCCTGATCTCGTTGAATCTGTTGAACCTGGGCTGGCGCACGATCTTCCTCGTCAACCTGCCGCTGGCGATGCTGGTCGTCCTGTTCGGGATTCCGCTGTTGAAGGAAACGCGGGCGCAGCATGCGCGCAAGCTCGACCTCGGCGGCACCGCGCTGTCGATGCTGACGCTGGGCGCGCTGATCGTGCCGCTGATCGAGGGGCGCGAAGCAGGCTGGCCGGTATGGGCATGGGGGTCGCTGCTCGCGGTGCCCGCCCTCGCCGCGTTCTTCTGGCGCTACGAGCGCCGGCTCGGCCGCCGCGACGGCGCACCGCTGCTCGATCCGGCCGCGCTGCGCGCACCGGGGCTGGGCCGCGCGTTGCTGATCGCGCTGCTGCTGTACTCGATCGGCGCGTTCTTCCTGCTGTTCTCGGTGTATCTGCAGAATGCGTTGCACGTCGACGCGCTGAGCGCGGGCCTCGTGTTCTTGCCGTTCGGCGTCGGGTTCCTGCTCGGCCCGTTGTCGACGCCGTTCTGCACACGTGTCATCGGCGCTTACGTCAATCCGTTCGGCATGGGGCTGGAGATCGTCGGGCTCGTCGGCCTCGCGGGGTTGATCGATGCCACGCCGGTCGGGATGCCGCTCGCTGCCGTGCCGCTCGCCGCCGCGCTCTTCGTCATCGGGTTCGGACAAGGGCTCGCGCTGCCGACGCTGATGCGCATGGTGACGGGGCGCGTCGCACCGGCGCTGTCCGGCATGATCGCGGGCATCGCCAGCTCGACGCTGCAGGTTAGCACGTCGCTCAGCGTGGCGATCATCGGCGGCATTTTCTATACGACGCTCGGCACGCGCCAGGACCCGGCGGCCATCGCGCACGCGTTCATCGTCGCACTCCTGTCGATCTCGCTGTTCCTCGCCGTCGGCGCCGCGCTGGGCATCTCGCTCGCCCGCGCACCCGCCGCGCACCCGTCGATGCGGGCCGCCGTCCGTCCGGGCTTCGGCCCTGAACGCAAACGGCCGTAATCGCCCGTCGTCGCCTGTAAACAGCGCAGCGCTGGACGCCGCGTTCGCTGCCGCGAAGACGGCAGATGTCATGGCCGATATCGATGCGTTCACCGATATCGAACCCGATCGGCACATCACGCACGTGTTCTCGCGCGTCCGCGCGCACACGCAAGCGAATCGGCGTCGTGGATGGCGTCAGAGCAGCCCCAGCGCCGACGCCTTGAGGGTCGCCGCGGCGCGTGTCGAACATTCGAGCTTGCGGAACGCCTTCTCGACATGGGTGCGCACCGTGCTCGGACTCATCGCGAGCGCCTGCGCGACCTGCTTGTTGCTCGCGCCGCGGGAGATCGCCCGCAGGACGTCGATTTCCCGCGCGGACAGGCGCGGTCCAGCGCCCGACGCGCGCGGCGCGATGCGCCGGGGCACAGGCGCTCCGCCCGTCACGAGCGCGGCCACCACGTCGCCGCATAGCCGGCCGCAGGCCGCTTCTTCCTGCAACTGGTCGGCGGCGGCCGCATCGCTCAGCGCCGCGCGCCACGGACGCGCCGAGCGCAACGCGACCCATGCCAGCGACGCCGCGAGCACGCGCGCTTCCAGCGTCAGCGCCGCATCGCGCGCGCCGCGAAAATAACCCGAGCCGTCCTGCCGTTCATAGGCATACGACGCAAGCACCGCGGCTTCGCCGAGCGCGCCGGTCTGCCTGCCGGCGCGCTCGGTCCAGTAAGGCACGAGTCGCACCTTTTCCCAGGCGCTCGCGGGCAGCCGCGTCGGCAAGTTCCACACGTCGTTCGGTACCGCGGCCCGGCCGATGCCGTGAATCAGGCCGGCGCGGTACACGCGTTCGCGCGCGGCCTCGTCCGGCGAGAGACGGCCGTAACACGCGGCCGCCGTCGCGGCGACCGAACGCGAAAAACCCGTCATCCACGGCAGTTTCAGATCGATGACGTCCGCGATCAATTCGGCGGACGTCGCGCCCTGCATGTCCGGCGTGGCCAATGCGGCGTCCAGTTCGGCGGGCGCCATGTGCTCGAGCGCCGCCAGCCAGCGCGGTGCGTCACGCTCGGCCGTCTCGACGAGCACGGCCGGATAGCGCGCCCCCGCGCGTTGGCCGATCAATTGGAGCGCCCGTTCGATGCCGTAGGTGCGGCTGAACACGTCGAGGTCGCCCGCAAGCGCGACGATCGATACGGCGGCCGGCACCTGTTCCCGCGCGAGCCGCGCAGGCAGCCCGTTGCCGTCCCAGCTTTCGAAAATGTGCCGCAGCGCGGTTTCCGTCGCGTTGGACAGACCGAGTATTCGCGCGACCTCGCCCGACACTTCGCAATGAATCTGCGCGAGCGGGATCATCGCGACGCCCGCGCCGCCGATCGCTTCGGCCATGCCGGGCCGGCTCTCGAGCATCGCGGCGCGGATCGCGACGTCGTCGCCGAATACCTGCGCGAAACCCGCCGCATTCGCGGTGCAGCCCGACCAGCGCAACAGCGCCACCTCGCGGGCCGTATCGCACACCGCTGCATCGAATCGCGCCGCGTGCGCGAGCTGCGCCGCCAACCAACTCGTACGCGGCGAATGGTCGGTCGGCTGGCCCATGCTGAGATCGCCGATGAAGGCCAGCGCGCGTACGGCGTCGACGATGCGCAGCGGGGCGTGACGGGCTTCGGCGTCGGACATCGGGCGGGTGGAGACATTCGCGGGAGCGGGAAAACGATCATACGCGACGGCGTCGCGGCGTGCACGAGCATGCGCGTCGGCGGCGCGCCGCGGGCCGCCCCGATGCGATGTTCGCCTGGACCAGAGCCTGCCGCCGGTGGAATGGGCCATCGGACATCTGACCGATGGCGGCCGGCCCCGGCGATTGCGATACTCGGCGCACTGGAAATCCGGTCGGCGCCGCATCCGAATCCGCATGGCGGACGCCCTGCATGCCGGCCGGAACGACGATTCAATATACGAAGGAATGCAAATGATTGACCGCTACCCCGAATTCCGTCCCCCTGCCGACGAACACTGGCTGAAACGGTACTACTTTTCCCGCGCGGTGTTCTCGCTGATCTGGGTCGCGCTGGCGTTTTCCGTCGGCCGGCACAGCGCAGCCGGCGCGGCGGTGCTGCTGGTCGTTTATCCGGCCTGGGATGCGCTCGCCAATTTCGTCGACCTGTCCCGCAGCGGCGGGATGGCGGCAAACCGCACGCAGGCGGCCAACGTCGCGATCAGCGTCGTCACGACACTGGCCGTATTTCCGGCGTTGAATGCGGGCCTGTCCGCGGTACTTGCGGTGTTCGGCGTCTGGGCGATGCTCTCCGGCGCGCTGCAGCTCGGCACCGCCGTGCGGCGCTGGAAGCATGCCGGCGCACAGTGGGTGATGATCCTGAGCGGAGCGCAATCGGCGTTGGCCGGGCTGTTCTTCATTGTCCAAAACCATGCGCCGATGCCACCCGCGATCGTCAAGATCGCGGGCTACGCGGGAGTCGGTGCGCTTTATTTCCTGATATCCGCCATTTGGCTGCAGGTGCGGGGGATGCGGCGCAGCGTGTCGTGAGTCGTCGGTCAGAGTGAAGATGTCGCGCCGAGGGTCGCGGCCGCCGTGCTTGCAAGCAAGGTCACGTGTGTGCACCGCATTAACTCGTGTATACGATCGGAGTAGTGAAAAGCGGGGGTTATTTCGCAGTCCCGCGCAGATCCGACGTCAGGACCTGCACACGGCCGTGAATTGCAGTTGCGGAACAACACGAACGGGTCTGAACGACCCATAGCAGACACCACATATCTTGTAACGCAGGGGCTGCTGGAGCATTTCCGCGACCGGTAAGGACGATAAACAGCGAGGCAAGTGCAAGTCAGGGAATCACTGCTGTGCGATGTTGTCTATGAACACGTTTTCGCGGTGGTACTTCATGTATGGCCTCATGCCCTCGTAGCTGTGTGGGCGAATCTTCTGATTCAGAAGATGCATCTCACTCGCCTGAAATGCCCCAAGCTTCTTGCTTATGAGAATCGTGTAGCGGTTGTTCTCGTCAAATGAGATGAGTCCTCGATCAAAGAGCTTGTCCAGTGTTGGTGAAAGCAGTAGCCCATTGTCTGGGCTAAGTCGCTCTGCTCTAGTGGTGCACTCCCGCCAAGGCTTGATGTGCGAAGCAACTAGGATAGACGGTTCAGTGACTTTTGTGACGCTGCAACCTGTCCATCGTTTCAGTAGCTGGTCCCTGAAGTAGCCTTGACCAACACGTGTCTTGATTACAGCTTCCTTCTCGGTTTCGCTGAGAGGGGAGTTGCTCATGAACTCTTGGAATGCTTTGTCATCTGCTGGGTCCTCAGCATCATCAAATGGGTCTGAAACGATTCTTGACGGCATCGGGACATTACGCACCATGAGGTACCGACCACTAAAAGGGTCATACTCATGTACGAACCATTCGAGAAGATCTAGCTCTCTAGCTTCTGCGGATGATGGGTCGGACTCGTCATCTACTGAGAGCTTGCCGTCCAAAATGGCAGTTCTGACAGGTTTGCGCTTTCTGTAAGCTTCAGACACCAGCCGGTCAAATTGCTGGGCCTTCGTGATTTTGTTGCGCAGCTTCATCGCAATACTCGGGTCTTTGCCCTTCACTGCGAGGCTGTCGCTCATACGCTCTACGTCGGCCTTGGAGCTTCCCTCCAGGACAAGCCCGATGTCCTTGATGGCAATCTCACGCCACCAGATGCAGGCTACAAGTGGCTCATTGCCACCACCAAAGGCCCATTGTGAATTGCGATAGCTGTTGCTATATGGGTTCAGTGCTCGATTGTCCACCACGCTTTTTTCCCATAGAGCGACATCTACGCCTGCGGCCTTTACGAGGTCGTAAATTTTCTCGAGCCTTGTGGGTTTAAGAGCCTTATATGTTTGCTCCAGCATCTTCAGACTTCACCTTTCTTTGCGTATTTAGATTCAGGGTGACCACCACTTTGCGAATGTACGGTTTGGGCCGATTGCCGCCCAACGCGATCGACTGTCGCCGGGCCATTGCATCCACTCCATCTGCTCAGTAGAGAGAATTCACGCTCAATTCTAAGTGTGCGATTCGCTGACGAAGACGTTATAAGGCATGACTTCCAGATCTATACTTTCAGGCATAGGCACGCCGTTTCCGCAATAGTCTATTTTGACATCGACTAGATGACGTGACTCGTCGGCAAAGAGCAGAATCTCAATCGCCCCCCCAACCTCCCGGCTTCATCCGGTCCCGGAAGTTCGCTTCAAACGCCATGCGAAAACGCTGTCCACTCGCAGCGATGGCTATCGGGGGATTTTATCGGGCGCGGCCAGCGTCAGTCGATAGCGAGTATAGTGCGACTGCGACATCGATGGCGGTTTGGGGAGTCGCATGAATCCTTGTATGAGATCCCGCATCGTGGGCTCCACGCGGTTGCCTTGCATGATTGCCGCCGTCTACGAACTGAATCATAGGTGCACATCAAAGCAAGTGGCAGTAAGGCATTTCCGCCCGGACGGTCAATTCGTCGGCGTTTATCACTGCAGGTTGGATCACACTTGCATTTCCGTGAACAATCAATGACCGTTCCTGACCGGATGCTCCGACGTTTGGCTGCAGCCGCCTCGGAGAAGAGACTAGCCATTCTTAAAGCCCACCTTTCGGACCGGCCGATGCCGCCCGGCTCGATCTCTGTCCTTACCCCCTACGCAACGCCTGCGCCAGCGCATCCCCCGCCGCCAGAATGTGCGCGGACAAAGCCGCGCACGCTGCGTCCACGTCACCATTGCGTATCGCCTGAACGATGTTTCGATGCTCGTCGTTCGAGCGATCCTGCCAGTCAAGTTGCTGCCACGTCGCGTACAGATGCCGTGAGCTGGCCCGATGCATGTCGCCGATTGCGTCGATGAGCCGCGGCATCCCGCACCGCGCGGTCAATGCGCGATGAAACCTCAGGTTCAGCGTGCCGAGCACGGCTATGCCGTGCGCTGCCGACTCCTGATCGAGGATCGCATCGAGTTCCTCCAGCGCACGTGCGTCGAGCGCGGGCATTGCCTCGCGCAGCGCCAGCGCCTCGAAAGCAGCGCGCATCTTGGCCATTTCGAGCACGTCCGCCGGCTCGAGCGGCGCCGCCCGCACGCCGCGTCGCGGCTCCACCACGGCCAGCCCCTGCGCTTCCAGCCGTCGGAACGCCTCGCGTACCGGCACATGGCTCGCGCCGAACTCTGCCGCGATGTGGTCCTGACGCAGCCACTCTCCCGGCGCGATGACGCCGGAGATGATGCGGTCCGCCAATGCGACGGCGATCCGATCGGCCAGCGAGCGATCGTCCTTGACTTCAAAGTTCATCCCGACCACCATGCATATATTATCTATTAAATTGTAACAAAATCGGAGGCTCCGATGCGCCACCACCGTCCTGTGCGCCTGCAGCACATCGCCGGCATCGGCGTCGATCGCATGGGTTCGATCGCCGATCATGCCGACGTCGACCTTTTGCGACTCGAAAATCTCGATACCGACATCCCGCCCACCTCGGAGGCGCTCGCCGTCACCCGAGAGGCCATCCAGCGAGACTCGGCCAACTCCTATTTGCCATTCGTCGGTCAGGATCTGCTACGCGCGAGCGCTGCCGCCCACGTGTCGGCGCTGTCGGGGCAGCGCTTCACGGCCGACCAGGTGGTGGTGTCGGCGGGCGGGCTCTCCGGCATTCTGAACACGCTGCTCGCCACCGTCGAGACCGGCGACGAAGTCATCGTCACCGATCCGACCTACGCAGGTCTGCTGAACCGCGTCCGCCTTGCGGGCGGCGTGCCCCGGCAAGTACCGTTCGTCTTCACGCCGGGCGGCGAATGGAAGCTGGACCAGGCCGCGCTGCGGGCAGCGATCGGTCCGCAGACGCGGGCCATGCTGCTGATGTCTCCGTCGATGCCTTCGGGCGGCTTCTTCGATGCGTCCGACTGGCAGCTGATCGCGAGCCTGTGCGTGCAGAACGATCTGCTGCTGATCCTCGACAGCGCGATGGAACGGCTGCTCTTCGATGGACGCACGGTCATCCATCCCGCCGGCCTGCCCGGCATGGCGGAGCGTACGGTCACGGTCGGCGCGGCGTCGAAAGAGCTGCGCATGATCGGCTGGCGGGTCGGCTGGATCGTCGCGCCGCAATGGCTGATTCCGGATCTCGTGGCCGTGTCGCTCGCCAATGTCGTGGTGCCGGTCGGCATTGCGCAGGAGGCCGCGGCGGTCGCGCTCGACCATTCCGCATCCGATCTGCCTGGCTACGTGAGCGAACTCGAGAGGCGGCGGGATACGGTCGCCGCCCAACTGTCGGGGCTCCCGTTCGGCATGCCGGCGGGCGGCTGGTCGATGCTGCTGCGCGTGTCCGATTTCGGCCTGACCGGGTCGCAGATGTCGGAGCGATTGCTGCGCCACGGCGTATGCGCGACGGCCATGGCCGGATGGGGCGTTGCCCACGGCGACGCGTATATCCGTTTCGTGTTCGCGAACGAACCGGTCGAGCGGTTGCGCACGCTCGGGGACAAGGTGCGCTTCGCACTGGACGGCGCCTGACGGCTGCTCGCGAGAAAGCGGAGTCGCGCGGTTGGAGGTGTCCGGAAGTCCGTCCGTGATGGTCGAGCACACTCACGCGAGATCACTCCACGTGACGCGATCCATCCGGCGCCGGGGCGGCGCGATGCCCCGGCCCCGGTCGGACCTGACGCCGGGCGAACGCCCTACCGCCCCGCCGGCGGCCGCAGGATGTCGCGCGGAATCGACGCGATCAGCACGCAACTGACCAGCAGGCAGGCGCCCAGCGCATAGGTCCCGTTGTTGATGTCGCCGGTCATCTGCTTCGCGACGCCGGTGATCATCGAGCCCGTGAAGCCGGACAGGTTCCCCACCGAGTTGATCAGCGCGATGCCGGCGGCCGCGGCCGTGCCGGACAGGATCTGCCCCGGAAAGGTCCAGTAGATCGGCATCAGCGCGAGGATGCCGCACGTGGCGATGGTCAGGAATACGATCGACAGCGCCACGTTGTGGGCAAACGCCGCGCTCAGGATCAGAAAGACGCCGCCGATCAGCGCGGGAATCGCCGCATGCAGGCGGCGTTCGCCGGTCTTGCGCGAGTGCGACGCGTTCCACACCATCGCGAAGATCGCCGTCAGGTACGGAATGGCCGTCAGTACACCGATGTGCAGCGGGCTGTGCACCCCCGACGCGCGAATGATCGACGGCAGCCAGAAGGCCAGCCCGTAGAAGCCGGTATTGAAGGTCAGCAGGATGAAGGTGAGCAGCCAGACGCGCGGGCTGCGCAGCGCGGCGCCGATGCTGTGCGACTTGTGCGCGGCTTCGGATTCGAGGTTGCGCGACAGCACCGCCTTTTCGTCGGCGGACAACCATTTCGCCGACTGCGGGCCGTCGCCGAGGCAGGCCAGCACGATGAACGCCACCACGATCGACGGCAGCCCTTCGAGCAGCAGCATCCATTGCCAGCCGCTCATGCCCGACAGGCCGTGCGTCTGTTCCATCAGCCAGCCCGACACCACGCTGCCCAGCGTCAGGCTCAGCGGGATCGCCACCAGGAAGCCCGACATCGCCACGCTCTGGCGGCGCGCCGGGAACCAGTAGTTCATGTACAGGATGACGCCGGGGAAAAAGCCGGCTTCGCACAGCCCCAGCAGGAAACGCAGCGTGTAGAACATGGTGGTCGTCTGCACGTGGAAGAACTGCGCGAGCGGCACGATGAACGCCATCGACGACGACACGATGCCCCACGTGATCATGATCCGCGCGATCCAGAAGCGCGCGCCGTAGCGGTGCAGCAACAGGTTGCTGGGCATCTCGAACAGGAAATAGCCCCAGAAGAAAATGCTCGCGCCGAGCGCATAGACGCTGTCGCTCAGGCTCAGGTCGTCGAGCATCTGCAGCTTCGCGAAGCCGACGTTGACGCGATCCAGATAGGCCACGACGTAGCAGAGCAACAGCAACGGCAGGATGCGCCGCATGACCTTGCGGTAAAGGGCGTCTTCGGACGAATCGGCCGCGGCCGGTGCGGCAGCGGCCTGCGTGATGGATGGCATCGGTCTGTCTCCTTATATCTTCGATTTGCTTCAAACTTCAGTGGTGGCGCGCCGTTTGGCGCGCTGCTTTGCCGGTTGGCGGCTACGGCACAGCTTGTGTCTCCTGCGAGCCGTTAAGCTCGAATCACAGCT
>NZ_JAKWFH010000063.1:0-42792 GCF_029522185.1 Burkholderia sp. IO2
CCAGCACGGCAACCGTGCGTTTTGTACTCAGTCACGGGCTCCAACACCCAAGCGCGGGGCAAACTGCACGGTCTCGTCTGGCTACCACCAGACTTTACCGTACTGGTCAGTACTGAACATACAAGCGGGGCGGATACCGCTCGACCGGCGGCTGAAACAATCGTGGCGTCGGCGCAGCAGCGGGCTTGGCACCGGCATCGCGGCGGGTATATATGTATGTCTGCGACGCCGCTGTCGGGCGACAGCCGCCGCAGCCCGCCCAGGAGCGCCCGGTCATGACAAAAGAAAGCCACGCTTCGCCTTTCCTTCGCCACCTGAAGATCGCCGGTTATTGCGGCCTCGCCGCGGTCGTCCTCGCGCTGTTCGTCGCGATGTGCGCGATCCTGAAGGAAAGCGCCCTCGACCGCGATGCCGCGCGGCATCCGGCCGATACGCCTGAACTGCACGATGCGGGCGGCAGCCCGTCCGCCTCGGCCGAATCGGCCCGCACATCCGGCTCGTCCGGCTGACGGCGTTCCGCCGCTTCCTTCTGCTTACGGCGCCTGCCGGCGCCCCATCACGACCGCATGCACCGAATCGCCGAGCCGTTCGAGCAGCGCGGTCACGCGTTGCCCGTACAGGTGCGCGGCCAGCGCGCCCACCGTGCCGACCAGCACCCCGCCCGCCATGTCGAACGGCCAGTGCACGCCCGCATAGACGCGCCCCCATGCGATCGCCACGGCCATCGCGGCCATCACGAAACCGGTGACCCGCGTCGTGCCGCCGAGCAGCAGGCCGACCGCCATGCTCCACGCGAACGTCATGTGATCGCTCGGAAACGAACTGTCCGGCGCGTGCGGAATCAGCTGCGTGCCGACGCCGGCCATGAACGGGCGCGGCGAGAACCAGACATGCCCGAGCATCTGCGCGAGCACGAGCGCCACGCAGACGCCGACGCCGGCTTCGATCGCCTGGTGCCGCGCGGGGCGTGCGCCGAAGATCCAGGTCAGCAGCAGCATCGCGGGCAGCGCATAGACGAGCCAGTCGGCGGCGAAGATCGCGAGGCGGGCAACGCCCGGGTGCGGTGCACCGCCGGCGTTGATGGCGGAAAAGAGGGCGAGATTGAGGTTCTGCATGAATCCGGTTGCGTGGGGCGTCAAGGATCGGCCGGTTGCCCGGCCGGAGTCGAACGATGCTAGAGCGTCGCCGCTTAAGCGGTGCTTAATGCGGCAGCCGCCCGGACAAGGCCCGCGCGGCGAACGCACTTAGAGCCTGCACTGCAACACAAGTTCACACAATTGTCATATTCCCGCGCGACCGTTTCCCGTAAAGGCTCACCCTCTCTCCCGTAAAGACTCACCCTTTTCACACGATGGCGTCATCGATGCGTGCGACCATGGCCCGGCCGGCACGCCGTCCAGGCCGTTTGTCTCATTCATCTCAATATTTACGCCGCAAATTATTCGAAATCGGCAACAATTAATTCCAGATGCGGCATCGCACAACGGCAACGCACAGGCATACGATTACGTCCACTCATCCACGAAGCGATCAACAACAAGGAGTCCGCATGAAACCCAGCGATGTCCGATCGAAAGCGTTTGCGATGCCGTTGACCAGCCCTGCGTTCCCGATGGGCCCGTACCGTTTCGTCGATCGTGAGTTTCTGATCATCACGTACCGCACCGATCCGGACCGCCTCCGTGAAATCGTCCCCGAGCCGCTGCAGGTCACCGAGCCGCTCGTCCACTACGAATTCATTCGCATGGCCGATTCGACCGGCTTCGGCGATTACACCGAAAGCGGCCAGGTGATCCCGGTCGAATACAACGGTCAGGCGGGCGGCTATACGCTCGCGATGTATCTCGACGATCATCCGCCGATCGCCGGCGGCCGCGAGCTATGGGGCTTCCCGAAGAAGCTCGCGTCGCCCACGCTGCACGTGAACACCGATCACATCCTGGGCACGCTCGACTACGGCAAGGTGCGCGTCGCGACCGGCACGATGGGCTACAAGCACAAGGAACTCGACATCGACGAGCAGACGAAGCGGCTCGCCGGCCCCAATTTCCTGCTGAAGATCATCCCGCACGTCGACGGCACCGCGCGCGTCTGCGAACTGGTGCGCTATTACATGCAGGACATCAAGATGAAGGGCGCATGGACGGGCCCCGCATCGCTGGAGCTGGCGCCGCACGCGCTCGCGCCGGTGGCCGATCTGCCGGTGCTCGAGATCGTCGAGGCGCGCCACCTCGTCGCGGATTTGACGCTGGGCCTCGGCGAAGTCGTCTACGATTACCTGGCTCAGTAACACGTCCGCAGTCCTTTCTCCCTGTCAATCCTTTCACCACGGGAATTCGAACATGAGCAACCTGAATGGCAAGACCGCAGTCGTCACGGGCGCCGCGAGCGGCATCGGCAAGGAAATCGCACTGGAGCTCGCCAAGGCAGGCGCGGCCGTCGCGATCGCCGACCTGAACCAGGACGGCGCGAACGCGGTCGCCGACGAGATCAACAAGGCGGGCGGCAAGGCGATCGGCGTCGCGATGGACGTGACCAACGAGGAAGCCGTGAACACCGGCATCGACAAGGTGGCCGAAGCGTTCGGCTCGGTCGACATCCTCGTGTCGAATGCGGGCATCCAGATCGTCAACCCGATCGAGAACTACTCGTTCGCCGACTGGAAGAAGATGCAGGCGATCCACGTGGACGGCGCGTTCCTGACGACGAAGGCCGCGCTCAAGCATATGTACAAGGACGATCGCGGCGGCGTCGTGATCTACATGGGTTCGGTGCACTCGCACGAAGCGTCGCCGCTGAAGTCGGCGTACGTGACGGCCAAGCACGGTCTGCTCGGCCTGGCGCGCGTGCTGGCGAAGGAAGGCGCGAAGCACAACGTGCGCTCGCACGTCGTGTGTCCGGGCTTCGTGCGCACGCCGCTGGTCGACAAGCAGATTCCGGAGCAGGCGAAGGAGCTCGGCATCAGCGAAGAGGAAGTGATCAAGAAGGTGATGCTCGGCAACACGGTCGACGGCGTGTTCACGACGGTGCAGGACGTCGCGCAGACGGTGCTGTTCCTGTCGGCGTTCCCGAGCGCCGCGCTCACGGGCCAGTCGTTCATCGTCAGCCACGGCTGGTTCATGCAATGAAGCCGCACGCCCGCACCGAAAAGCAGGCCGTGGATGCGGCGGACCTGCACCACGAAGCCGGCGCGCCGGCGGCCGCACGGTCGCTGCCGTACGAAACGATCGCGCTCGTCCTGCAGGGCGGCGGCGCGCTCGGCGCGTACCAGGCCGGCGTGTTCGAAGGGCTGCACGAGGCGGGCATTCCGCTCGACTGGATCGCGGGCATCTCGATCGGCGCGCTCAACACCGCGCTGATCGCCGGCAATGCGCCCGAGCATCGCGTCGAGCGCCTGCGCGAATTCTGGGAAACGATCTGCCAACCGGCGTTCTTTCCGACGATTCCGGCCGCGTTCGAATTCGCGCTGTTCAACAGCATCGACCAGGTCCGCACGTTCTTCACCGCGTCGCAGGCCGCCAGCGCGATGATGCAGGGCCAGCAGGGCTTCTTCGTGCCGCGCTTTCCGCCGCCGCTGCCGGGCGTGTCCGACCATCCTGAAAAAATCAGCTGGTACGACACGTCGGCGCTGCGCGCGACGCTGCTGAAACTGTGCGATTTCGACCGGATCAATTCGGGCGAGACGCGCGTGTCGGTCGGCGCGGTCAACGTCGGCACCGGCAACTTCGTGTACTTCGACAACTCGCGCATCCGCCTCGCGCCCGAGCATTTCATGGCGTCCGGTGCGCTGCCGCCCGCATTCCCGCCCGTCGAGATCGACGGCGAGTATTACTGGGACGGCGGTGTCGTGTCGAACACGCCGCTGATGGAAGTGCTCCGCGCCCGGCCGCGCCGCGACACGCTCGCGTTCCAGGTCGATCTGTGGAGCGCGCGCGGGCCGCTGCCGCGCACGATGGCCGACGTCGCCGAGCGCACGAAGGACGTGCAGTACTCGAGCCGCACGCGTTTCGTCACCGACACGCTGCAGCGCGAACAGCGCTACCGCAACGTGCTGCGCCACGTGCTCGAACAGGTGCCGGAAGAGCAGCGCAAGAACGACCCGTGGTGCGTCGAGGCCGAAGCGATGTCGAGCGGGAAGAAGTACAACATCCAGCATCTGATCTATCAGCAGAAGGCGTACGAGCATCACTACAAGGACTATCAGTTCGGTCTGTCGACGATGCGCGACCACTGGTCCGCGGGTCTCGACGACATCCGCAAGACGCTCGCGGTGAAGGACGGCCTCGCGCTGCCCGTCAACGACGCGGGCTTCGTCACGCACGACATTCACCGCCGCCGGTAATGCCGTGTGCAACGGGCCGGCATGCTGCATGCGCCGGCCCGTCCTCCTTTCCGATTCGACATGCCGATTTTCATTGCGCTATTCGCGCTCATCGCCCTCGGATGGGGCGCCGTTCACCTGTTTCACGTCATCGCCGCGCAGTTCGGCCAGCCGGTCGCGATCGCGGCCGCCGTGCTGGCCGCCGCGCTCCTGGTCGCGCTGATCGCGTGGTGGCTCAAGCGTCGCCGCGACATCGCACCGAACACGAAGGAAGAAGGCTGGACGCACGTCGTGCATCGCGCGTGGGGCGAGTTGCGCGTGTCCGCGACGCAAGGGCTGCTGTGGCTGTCGCATGACGGCGCGGACGGCCGCTATACGCTGTCGCAGCTCGACGGCTGCGAGGCCGCGCCGATCGACGGCCGCTGGCATCTCGTCGTGCGCGTGCGCGACGCCGTGCGCGACGAATGGAAGCTGCCGATGATGGACAAGCGCGACGCACAGCGCTGGGCGCGCGTGCTCACGCTGGCGAAGGACAACCGGCTCTGAATCTGAACGCGCGTGCGGGCCGCATGGCTCGCACGGGCCGATCGCACAATGATCGGCTATCGCGCACCGAGCGCCCACAGCGCGTCGAGCACGTGCTGCGTCGCCCGTTCGACCGGGCCGGCACGATGGGCAATCCCCAGCTCGCGCCACAACGCCGGCCGTAGCGGCCGCATGACGATGCGCGCATCCGGCAGCGGGGCACCCGCCTCGTGCGGCAGCAGCGTCGCGCCGTACCCCGCGGCGACCAAGCTCTTGATCGCATCGTTGTAGTTCAGTTCGATCCGCGGCTCGGGCCGATGACCGCCGAGCGCGAACCATTCGGTCGTGAGCCGCGACAGGCGCGTCGTCGCATCGTTGAGGATCAGCGGCCGCGCGGCCAGATACGCAGGCGTTACACGGGCCGGAAGCGGCCAGTCCGCAGGCAGGAAAGCCATCACCGGATCGCGGCGCCACGGCCGGATCGACAGCCCCGCGACCGGCGCCTGCGGCAGCGCAACCAGCCCGACATCGAGCGTGCCTTGTGCAATGCGCGCCAGCGTGTCCTGCGACGTGAGCACCGCGATCTGCACGTCGATATCCGGATGCTGCGCGCGCAATCCGGCCACCGCCTGCGGCAACAGATGCGCGATCGCGCCGGTCGATGCGCCGAGCCGGACGCGCCCGCTCAACCCCTGCACCTGTCGCTGCACGTCGTCCAGCGTGGCTTCGACCTCGGCCAGCAGGCGCCGCGCCCGCTCCACCAGCACTTCGCCGATCACCGACGGGCGCACGTTGCCGCGTGTGCGCGATAGCAGCGGCGCGCCGACGCGGCTTTCCAGCTCGGCGACATGCAGACTGACGGTCGGCGGGGCGAGGTGAAGCCATTGCGCCGCCGCCACGAAGGAACCCTGGTCCGCGATCGCGACCAGCGTACGGAGGCGGTCCAGACTGATCTCGCGCATCGCATCCCTCTCGTTCAGGAAAGCTGAATCATACGATCAGCAAATTCAACTTTTCCTATTCTAGGCGTTCGGTGGACGATACGGTTTCCCCCGACGACCGAACGCGACGCACACGACCATCATGAGCTTCCCCACTGTCTTCATCGACGGCGACCAGGGCACGACCGGGTTGCAGATTCACGCGCGTCTGCGCGACCGCACCGACGTACGGCTGCTCACGCTTCCCGCCGCCGAACGCAAGGACCCCGCGCGCCGCGCCGATGCACTCAACGCGTGCGATATCGCCGTCCTGTGCCTGCCCGACGCGGCCGCGCGCGAAGCGGTCGGCTTCATCCGGAACCCGGCGGTACGCGTGATCGACGCGAGTTCGGCCCATCGCACGCAGCCCGACTGGGTCTACGGCTTTCCCGAGATGGCCGACGGACACGCGCAGGACATCGCACATGCGAAGCGCGTGACCAATCCCGGCTGCTACCCGACCGGCGCGATCGGCCTGCTTCGCCCGCTGCTGCAGGCCGGGCTGCTGCCGCGCGACTACCCGGTGAGCATCCACGCGGTGTCCGGTTACTCGGGTGGCGGCCGGGCGGCCGTCGACGCATTCGAATCGGCCGACGCCGCCACGCCCCCGTTGCCGCTGCAGGTGTACGGCCTCGCGCTCGAACACAAGCACGTGCCCGAGATCCGGCAGCATGCGGGCCTCGCGCACCGCCCGTTCTTCGTGCCGGCCTACGGTGCCTATCGGCAAGGCATCGTGCTGACCATTCCGATCGAGCTGCGTCTGCTTCCGGCCGGCGTGACCGGTGAGCGGCTGCATGCGTGTCTCGCGCACCACTACGCGGACGCGCGCCACGTCGACGTGACACCGCTCGCGGACGCCGCCGCGGCAACACATCTCGATCCGCAAGCGCTGAACGGCACCAATGATCTGCGGCTCGGCGTGTTCGTCAACGAAGCGCGCGGCCAGGTGCTGCTGTCCGCGGTGTTCGACAATCTCGGCAAAGGCGCATCCGGCGCGGCCGTGCAGAATCTCGACTTGATGCTCGGTGCGTCGAGCGCCGCGTAACGCGCCCGCAGGCGCCGTCGACGGCGCCTGCGCACGCCCCCGTAAAAGCTCACCTTTAGCCGGTTTCAGGCCGTATCGTCGCTCGCGACGGCATTCAGGCCGGCCAGCGTCTCCACCAGGAAATCCACGCACACGCGTACCTTCGCCGACGCCGCGACGCGTTCCGGATACACGGCCCAGATGTTCGCGGGCTGAAGCGCGTCCGGCAGCACGCGGCACAACGCGCCGCGTTCGATCAGCGGCCCGGCCTCCCAGATCGAGCGCAGCACGATGCCGCGCCCGGCCAGCGCCCATTGCACGGCCACCTCGCCATGGTTCGTCGACAGTGCGCCGCCGACCTTCACCGTGGCCGTTTCGCCGCGCACGGTCAGCCGCCATACGCCGAACGGATGATCGCGCTCCTTGATCGCGAGACAGTCGTGCGAGGCGAGATCGGCCAGCGAGCGCGGCGTTCCGCGGCGGGCCAGATAGTCGGGCGACGCGCACAGCACGCGATGGTTCGTGGCGAGGCGGCGCGCGATCAGGTGATCGGCGATCTCGTCGCCGATGCGCACGTCGAGGTCGTAGCCTTCGCCGGCCACGTCGACGAGCCGGTCGAACAGATCGAGCCGCACGTTCAACTGCGGATAGCGCGCGCTGAAGTCGAGCAGCGCCGGCGCGACGACGTGCCGGCCGAAGCCGAAGCTGCTCGACAGGCGCAGCGTGCCGCGCGGCACCGTGCGCGTGGTCGACACGTCCTCGACGAGATGATCGACGTCGTCGAGAATCTTCTCCGCGCGCGCGAACACGCGTTCGCCGGCTTCGGTGACCGTCATGCGGCGTGTCGAGCGATGCAGCAGGCGCGTGCCGAGCTGCGCCTCGAGCATCGCGATGCGCTTGCTGACGTACGCGGGCGATACCGCGAGCTGCTCGGCGGCCGCGCTGAAGCTCGCGAGGCGGACGACCAGGCTGAACACGCGCAGGTCGTCAAGGTTCGGCGATTTATTCACGATTCGTGGAAAGTCGATTAACTTTTGCGTGATTTTAATCCGGATGGAAATAAATAGAATGACGTGACGGGCCGTTGCCTTCCCGGCAGCTGGCCGACCAGCCAAGGAGATTTGCATGACCGACAGGACTTACAGGATTGCCGTGATCCCCGGCGACGGCATCGGCCGCGAAGTGATGCCCGAGGGGCTGCGCGTGCTCGCCGCCGTGACCGCGCGCTTCGGCGTGCGCTTCGACTTCGTCGAGATCGACTGGGCGAGCTGCGACTACTACGCGCGGCACGGCAAGATGATGCCGGACGACTGGAAAGCGCAGCTGTCGGACATGGATGCGATCCTGTTCGGCGCGGTCGGCTGGCCGGCGACCGTGCCCGATCACATTTCGCTGTGGGGCTCGCTGCTGAAATTCCGCCGCGAATTCGACCAGTACATCAACCTGCGGCCCGCGCGCCTGTTCGACGGCGTGCCGTCGCCGCTCGCCGGCCGCCGCGCCGGCGACATCGATTTCATGATCGTGCGCGAGAACACCGAGGGCGAATATTCGTCGGTGGGCGGCACGATGTTCGAAGGCACCGAACGCGAAGTCGTGATGCAGCAGTCGATCTTCACGCGGCACGGCACCGAGCGCGTGCTGAAATTCGCGTTCGAGCTCGCGCAGCGGCGCGCGAAGCGCTTGACCGTCGCGACGAAAAGCAACGGCATCGCGATCAGCATGCCGTGGTGGGACGCGCGCGCGGCCGAGATGGCCGAACGCTATCCGGAAATCGCGGTCGACAAGCAGCACATCGACATCCTGTGCGCGCGCTTCGTGCTGCAACCGGACCGCTTCGACGTCGTCGTCGCGTCGAACCTGTTCGGCGACATCCTGTCGGATCTCGGGCCGGCGTGTACGGGCACGATCGGCATCGCGCCGTCGGCGAACCTGAACCCCGACCGCACGTTCCCGTCGCTGTTCGAACCCGTGCACGGTTCCGCACCCGACATCGCGGGGCAATACATCGCGAATCCGGTCGCGATGATCTGGTCGGCGGCGATGATGCTCGACTTCCTCGGCAACGGCACGGGCCGCGAACGCGACGCGCACGATGCGATCGTCGCCGCCATCGAGGACGTGCTGCGCACGGGGCCGCATACCCGCGATCTCGGCGGCCATGCAGGCACGCAGGAAGTAGGCGAGGCGATCGCCGCGCGGGTTGCCGGTTGAGGGGCGCGTCCGGCGTTCGCGCCGGGCGGCACTGCGTGAATAGTCTGCGGTGAGCGGCACGCGATGCGGTTGCGCACTTGTGCAGACTCCGCCGATACGTCGCGGTGAAGTCGAGCGGTGAGCGACGGCACATCGCAACGCGCACTGTTTGCGCGGATCTTCGTTGACGTCGAAATCAATTCGATCGGTGAGTTGCACGTCGCGCTCGCACCCACCGATCGTCAACACACGTTCGCTTCGACGCGATCGGTGAGATGCATCACGCGACGACGCACACCGCAGCACGTCGAGACGTCCGCCGCTTCATCGGGCGCAAGGCCGCGTCGACCGGGTCGAAGCACACAGTCCGACGCAGCATTTCACCTCGTCCCGAAAAATCTCACCTTCAACGGACGGCTCCCGAATTTCCTCACCATTGAACCGCGGGGACGCGTTCGCCGCTCCGTTGAGCGCGTGCGCGGCATCACAGCCCGAGGTCGGACAGCCCCGGATGATCGTCCGGACGACGACCAAGCGGCCAGTGATAAAGGCGGTCCGCCTCGCGAATCGGCAGATCATTGATGCTCGCGTGGCGATGCGCCATCAGGCCGTTCTCGTCGAACGCCCAGTTCTCGTTGCCGTACGAACGGAACCAGTTACCCGCATCGTCATGCCACTCGTACGCAAAACGCACCGCGATGCGATTGCCGTCGAACGCCCACAGCTCCTTGATCAGCCGGTAGTCGAGTTCGCGCGCCCACTTCCGCTGCAGCAGCCCGACGATCTCGTCGCGGCCCGTCACGAATTCCGCGCGATTGCGCCAGCGGCTTTGCGGCGTATAGGCGAGCGACACGCGTTGCGGGTCGCGCGTGTTCCACGCGTCCTCGGCGGCGCGCACTTTCTGGCGCGCCGTGTCGAGCGTGAAGGGCGGAACGGGCGGACGAACTTCGGGGGAAGCGGACATGGGTTGCTCCTGTTCAGGGTTGTGGCCGCGAACGCACGCAGCCGGTACGGGTTCGCTGCGTCGGCTACCGCGCTACGGCATCGAGCAGCAGTTCGGCCGTCGCGCGCGCATCGCGCGCGGCGTTTGCATCGCCACTGACGAGCGCCACGCCGATCGCGCCGTCGATCAACACGAGCCACTGACGCGCGATGCGCGCGAGCCCGCGGCGCTCGATGCCGGTTTCGTCGGCACAGGCGTCGAAGCGCTCGCGCACGAACGCCAGCAGACGCGCCTTGTGCATGCGGGCAACGACGCGCACGGGATCGTCGGCGTCGGGTATCTCGCCCGCCGTATTCAGGAACGCGCAGCCGTGAAAGTCCGGCTGCCCGAACCAGTCGCGCAGCACGTCGAACATGCCGAGCAGTTGCGCGCGCGGCGTCTTGCCGCGCGCCAGCGTGGCGTCGACGAACCAGCGCATCCAGCGCTCGTCGCGACGTTCGAGCGCGGCGACCACCAGCGCCTCTTTCGATTCGAAATGCGAATAAAAGCTCTTTCGTGCCGCGCCGGATCGCTTGACGATCGCATCGACGCCGGTCGCATGGATGCCGCCCGAATAGATCAGCGCTTCGGCTGCGTCGAGCAGCCGGTCGCGCACGCCCGGTTCGCCGGAGGAGTCGAGAAGTGTGTTCATGGGTTTACGGTAGAACGATCGTTCTCCGGCGTCAACCTTCATGTGAAAAGCCCTGCCGGCGAGAGGGCCTCGTCGGGTCCTGGCGGAGACGTCGAGGCCGGCCGCGTTTACGACATTTTTTCTTGAAGCGGCGACGCGACGCTCACTACACTTCGGTCACCCTGTCTGGGCGAAAGGACATCATGCAGCGACCGGAATCCGCGCGCCCCGCGCGCGCCTATGCGGCTTATGCGAAGCGGCTCGACCGCCGCGTCATCGTGCGGCGCTTCGACCCGCGCAGCGATTCGTACGACACGCTGACCGCGCTGCTGCATCGCGCGTTCGCGCCGCTCGGCGCCTTGGGCTTCAATTGCCCGTGCGTCGATCAGCCGGCCGCGGCGACGCGCGAACGCGTGCTGACCGGCGAGTGCTTCGTCGCACTCGGCAACGCGCATCTGGTCGCGACGATGACGATGCGCTCGCACGATCCCGATTCGCGCTGCGATCCGTATCGCAGCCGGCGCGTCGCGACGCTCGAGCAGCTGGCCGTCGATCCGGTCTGGCAGGATCGCGGCATCGGCCGCGCGCTGCTCGCATTCGCGCAACGTCGTGCCGCCGCGCGCGGCGCGACGCATCTCGCGCTCGACGCGCCGTACGCGGCGGCTCGGCTCATCGCGTTCTATCGTCGCGACGGATTTCAGCCGGTCGACGTGGTGCGCTTTCCGGGGCACAACTACGACAGCACGATCCTGTGCAAGGCCGTCGGCGGCGCCGACGGCAGCACGCGCGCGCACGGCACGATGCAGATCGACGTCGCGCGGCAAGCCGGTGCGGCATCGTGAAACCCGATGTGCGCAAGCGCGATGACGACGACGATCGCGCACGGCTCGCCATCCGGCAGGCACGCGTGCGGGCGGCGCTAAGGCTGCGTGGCGTGATGAAGCTGACGATCGTCACGATCGCGGTGGCGCACGTGTTGACGTTCGCGTTCGAAGGCGTGCTGGCCGCAGCCGGTTTCGCACCGGACGCGGCGGCCGTGCTGCTGTTCCGCTTCGCGACGTGCGCGCTCGTGAGCTTCTGGCTGCAGGCGGATGCGTTGCGCGCGTACCGGTACGCGGCGCAACACGGGTTCGTCACGGCTCCCGGCGCGCATGGCGATCCGCTCGACGTTGCGCCGCAGTGTCCGAAGCGCTGGCTCGTCGTGTTGAGCCTTCAGCTCGACCCGCGCGGATCGAATGGTGAACGGATCAAGTAGCGGTCGGCGCACCGATCGAAGCCGATCGCCCGCGCATCAGTGAGTCGCAACGCGGGGTGCGGCTCACGGTTGAGGTTTCGGTTCGGCATGATGTCGCATAGGGTGGCGGGCGAACGCGTGCACGCCAAGCGAAGCGGGGAACTGCGGGGAAGTGGAGAAACAGGCGCCGGATGGCGTGACGGGAGAGAAGCGAAGCAGCTGCCGACCGGTGAAGCGAACGTGCAATTGCCGGTCACCGATGCGGGATCGTGCGGCGATTCGGCACGCAAACACAGCTCCCGAATAATCTCACCTCAAGCGCTGCGTCACGCGTTTCGACGTGTGACGGTGCGCGTGCAAACGAAAACGGGGCAGGCGGCGATCGCGCCGCGCTGCCCCGTCTCGACACTCAGTCGACTCAGACGGTCCAGTCGAGAATCACCTTGCCGCTTTCGCCGGACAGCATCGCGGCGAAGCCTTGCTCGTAATCGTCGGCCGCGAAGCGGTGCGTGATGATCGGCGACAGGTCGAGGCCGCTCTGCAGCATCGCGACCATCTTGTACCAGGTCTCGAACATCTCGCGGCCGTAGATGCCCTTGATCTCGAGCCCCTTGAAGATCACCTGGTTCCAGTCGATCGCCGTCTGCGCGGGCGGGATGCCGAGCAGCGCAACCTTGCCGCCGTGGTTCATCGCCTCGAGCAGGCTCGTGAACGCGCTCGGCACGCCCGACATCTCGAGACCGACGTCGAAGCCTTCGGTCATGTGCAGGTCGGCCATCACGTCGCGCAGCGACTCGCGCGCGACGTTGACCGCCCGCGTCGCGCCCATCTTGCGCGCGAGCTCGAGCCGATAGTCGTTGATATCGGTGATGACGACGTTGCGCGCGCCGACGTGCTTCGCGATCGCGACGGCCATGATGCCGATCGGGCCGGCGCCGGTGATCAGCACGTCCTCGCCGACGAGGTTGAACGACAACGCCGTGTGCGTCGCGTTGCCGAACGGATCGAAGATCGACGCGAGATCGTCGGAAATCTCCGGCGGAATCTTGAACGCGTTGAATGCCGGAATCGCCAGGTATTCGGCGAACGCGCCTTCGCGGTTCACGCCGACGCCCACCGTGTTGCGGCACAGATGCCGGCGCCCGGCGCGACAGTTGCGGCAGAAACCGCACGTGATGTGACCTTCGCCGGACACGCGATCGCCGATCGCGAAGCCGCGCACTTCCTGCCCCATCTCGACGATCTCGCCGACGTATTCGTGGCCGACGTGCATCGGCACCGGAATCGTCTTCTGCGCCCAGTCGTCCCACTTCCAGATATGGATGTCGGTGCCGCAGATCGCCGTGCGGCGGATCTTGATCAGCACGTCGTTGTGGCCGACTTCGGGGCGCTTCACCCGCGTGAGCGTGAGGCCGGGGCCGCGTTCGAGCTTTGCCAGTGCTTTCATGGTCGCGCCTCCGTCAGATGATGCCGAGCGACTTGCCGACGCGCACGAACGCGGCGACCGTCTGGTCGATCTGCTCGGGCGTATGCGCGGCGCTCATCTGCGTACGGATGCGCGCACGGCCGCGCGGCACGACGGGGAACGAGAAGCCGATCACGTAGACGCCTTCGCCGAGCAGCCTGTCGGCCATGTTCGTCGCGAGCTGCGCGTCGCCGAGCATCACCGGGATGATCGGATGCGCGCCGGGCACGAGCGTGAAGCCGGCTTCGGTCATCTGCTTGCGGAATCGCGCGCCGTTCTCGCGCACGCGCTCGCGCAGCTTCGCGCCTTCGTCGCTGCCGAGCAGTTCCAGCACCTTCAGCGACGCCGCGGCGATGCTCGGCGTGAGCGTGTTCGAGAACAGATATGGACGCGAGCGCTGGCGCAGCAGCTCGATCACCTCGCGACGCGCGGCGACATAACCGCCCGAGGCGCCGCCGAGCGCCTTGCCGAGCGTGCCCGTGATGATGTCGACGCGGCCTTCGACGCCGCAGTGTTCGGGCGTGCCGCGGCCGTGCGTGCCGATGAAGCCGACCGCATGCGAATCGTCGACCATCACCAGTGCGCCGTAGCGATCGGCGAGATCGCAGATGCCTTTGAGATCGGCGATGATGCCGTCCATCGAGAACACGCCGTCGGTGGCGATCAGCTTGTGCCGCGCGCCCGCGGCATCGGCTTCCTTGAGCTTCGCCTCGAGGTCGGCGAGATCGTTGTTCTTGTAGCGGAAACGCTTCGCCTTGCACAGGCGAATGCCGTCGATGATGCTCGCGTGGTTCAGCTCGTCGCTGATCACTGCGTCGTTCTCGTCGAGCAATGTTTCGAACAGGCCGCCGTTCGCGTCGAAGCAGCTCGAATAGAGGATGCTGTCCTCGGTGCCGAGAAACGCGGCCAGCGCGCTTTCCAGTTGCTTGTGGACGGTTTGCGTGCCGCAGATGAAGCGCACCGATGCCATGCCGAAGCCGTCCTGGTCGAGGCCGGCCTTCGCCGCGTCGAGCAGGCGCGGATCGTTCGCCAGACCCAGATAGTTGTTCGCGCAGAAATTGAGCACGCCGGCACCGCCGGCGAGCCGCACGGCTGCCGCCTGGGGACTCGCGATCTCGCGCTCGGTCTTGTAAAAACCGTCCGCGCGGATCTGGTCGAGCGTCCCGCGCACCTGGGCGAGAAAGGCATCACGCATCGCAAAGCTCCTGACAGGGATTCGCATTCCGCAGCGCACTGCTCGTGGCGGCGCAACGGCCTGCTACTGTTATAGTCGGTCGTTCGGTTGACCGCACTTATCCGATATTCCGAACTGGAATTCGAAATATCGAACAACTCTAAGCGAACGGAATCCAAATGGCAAGTTCCTCCGGATCGCGGCGCCCGCCCGCCGCAGCCGCCCCGCAACCACCGGCCGCGACCCCGCCGCGCGTGGGCGAGCAGATCCAGCGACTGCGCAACGAGCGCAAGCTGACGCTCGACGACCTGTCGCGCGCGGCCGGCGTATCGAAATCGATGCTCTCCGAGATCGAACGCGACAAGGCCAACCCGACGATCGCCGTCGCGTGGCGGCTGACGAACGCGCTCGGCATCACGCTCGACGAACTGTTCTCGCAGCCGAAGGCGCCCGAGACGATTCGTGTGGACGGCCCGCACGACATTCCGACGCTCGCCGGCCACGACGGCCGGTACCAGCTGCGCGTATGGGGCCCGATCGACCTCGCCGGCAAGTTCGAGTGGTACGAGCTGACGCTGCCCGGCGGCGGCGCACTGGTATCGAACGCGCACGAACCGGGCACGCGCGAACATCTCACCGTGCTGCAGGGCGCGATGGAAATCGAGGCCGCCGCCGCCAGCCGGCGCCTGAAGACGGGCGACACCGCGCGCTACCCGGCCGACGAGCCGCATGCGATCCGCAATCCCGGCAAGGCCGAAGCGCGGGCACTGCTGATCGTGATCCATCGCTGACGGCGCGGATAGTCGGCCAAAAGGCCAATCGCAGGCCTGTTGCGGAAAACACTGTATGTTTGTACAGTATACGGACATTCCGCCATGCACGGGCCGGAGCCGGCGCACCGAGGCGCCCGCCCTGGTCGACAGGAGCCTGCAATGACAGAAGAACAAGATTTGGCCGCGCTCAGCTTCAAGGCTGCCGCGCACGACCTCGAATTGATCGTCCGCCATATCGCCGGGCGCTACATCCGTCAGCGCGTGCCGCTGACGTGGCGCCTGCTGCACGCGATCGAAGCCGAAGCGCTCGCCGATCTCGGCTTTGCGAGCCGGCACGACGCGGGCATGCGCCAGTTGTTCGAACGGCCGTCGGACATGACGTTTCCCGAAACCGACGATCCGATCGACTTCGGGCGCTCGAATGCGCTGCCCGCGGTCTTTTCGTTCGCCGTTCTCGCCTATGAAGCCGCGGCAACGGCGCACGACACCGCGCGTCCCGCGCGCGCGCTGCGCCCGTCCAAGGCGTGGGGAGACTGATGGCCCAGCCCCGGCCGAGCCGCACGGCGGCCGGTTCACCCGTTCGCTGCCCGAGACGTTGCGGAAAGGGCTACCATATACGCAACTAACGGAATTAATACCATGTCCCTTCCCGCCGCTCCCGACACTGCCGCACACCCGGAAGAAAAGGATCTGTTCGACCGCGATGCGTCCGACTGGGTCGCGTCGCCCGAAGCTGCGTTCGACGCATGGCTGGCCATGCAGGACTATCGCCGCTCGTCAGCCGATGTCTATCGCGCACAGTGGGGCGCGTTTCTCGCGTGGATGCGCGCGCATCAAAAGAACCTGGCGACGGTCGATACACCGACCATCGCGAACTTCGTCGGCGAGTTGCCGATCAAGAAAACGCAGCGGATGCGCTATCTCCGGCTGATCGAGCGCGTGCTCGACCATATCCGCCGCACCGAGTACGCGTCGACCAATCCGGCCCGCTTCATTGCTCAGGATGGCGAAGCGAACTGGCGCAAGGCGCGCGACAACGAGCCGACCGGTTTCCTCACGCCGGCAGAGCGCGCGACGTTGCTCGCCTATCTGTTTTCGCCGATCGGCGTATCGGGTTCCGCATACTGGAAGGAGCGTCGCGACCGCGCGCTCGTCGCTGCATTTCTCGGCGCCGGCATCAAAACCGGCGAAGCGCGCTCACTTACGATTAGTTGCATCAATACGAGTGGCACGTCGCTGCGGATCGAGTCGACGCATCCGGATTATTCGCGGGAGACCCATCTGGCCTCGTTTGCGATCGCTTTGCTCGAAGCCTGGCTCACCGAGCGCAAGCGCCAGGAGATTCCGGGAGAACTCGTCTTCCCCGCATCGCATGCCGGGCGACCGATGCACAAGGCGACGATGCTGCGCGCGATCGATGCGATCGTCGAATCGGCCGGGCTCACGTCGTCACGCACCGCGCGCGCCAGCCCGCAAACATTGCGCAACACCTATGCGGCGGAATTGTTCGAGCACGACGTGCCGCCCGAGCGGGTCGGCAAATGGCTGGGCTTCATGCGGCCGATCTCGTCGAATCGCCTGCATCGCGCGTGGAAAAACTGGCGCGACGGGCTGGCCGACCACAACGGTGACGCGTCCGACCGCGACGAAACTCACTGATCGGGAACCGGCTGCTCACGCGAACCGATCCGTGAGCAGCCTTGTGTGGCGCAGCCTCACCGTTTCACAGCTCCCGAAAAATCTCACCTCAAGCTTCCCGGATCATCTCACCTGTGCGGCGCCGCTGGCCTCCCGGTCAGGTGTGCGCAAAACGCGCGACGGCTTCGAAGCGGGACGGCCAGGTGCCGGAAGCGTGCTCGCACTCGGGGCACGCGACTTCAAAACCTTCGTCGCCGTGCGACAGTTCCGGTTCGCCATCGCAATGCGGGCACTGGGTCGGCGCCGGAATCTCGTGATCCAGCGCGGTGCCGATCGCGGCATACGCATCCGCGTCGAGTTGTCCCGCCTCGGCCAGGCGCCGGATCAGCGCGGCGATTTCCGGATTCATTCCGCGGTTCGCGCGCAACGAACTCACGTCACGCGTTGCGCGCTCCAGTTCGTCGCTCTGCGTACGCAGCTGTTCTTCGAGCCGGTCGGCGCGCGCCTTGGCCGAACTCAATTGCTGCAGGAAATCGAACTCCTTGCGCTGGACGTCGCGCAACCCGCTCTGGTAGGTCGACGCCATGCTGCGCAACGAGTCCAGTTCGACCAGCATCGGTTTGACGCGACGCTCGGCTTCGGCCACCGCATCCTTGATTTGCTGCGCATAGTGCTCGGTACGCTGCTGTAATTCGGCTTGCAGCGCATCGATGCGGTCGCGCAGGGCGGCGTTCTGTGCCTGTTCGGCTTCGATCCGGCCGGCAGCCGCGGCCAGTTCCTTTTCCAGTCGTGCGACTGTGGTGAGCAACGTTGCTTCGCTTGCCGAACCGTGAGTCGTTTGCGACGCGAGCTGAACCTCGAGTTCGGTTACCCGCGCCTGCAATTGTTCGTTTCTCGCTTCCCCGCGCGCGAGCGCCCCTTCGAGCGTTTCCTGGCGGACGGTTGCGTCACGCAACCGCTGTTCGGCTTCGGCCATGTCGGCGCGAACCTGCTCGCGGTCGCCATCGAGGCTGTCGCGCGCCGCTTTCAATGCTTCTTCATAGAGTGCGCCCAGCAACGCGCCGGCTTTTTCCTCGACGGCTTTCGGGATCGCCGCGCCGTCCAGCCTGATCTTGGACGCGGAACGAATGCGCTCCCAGAAATGGTCGATGTCTTTCGGGATGTCGCTGGCGCTGCCGGTCTGGGTGAGATCGCGGACGTTGGCGGCCGACGGCCGGATACCGAGATCGAAGAACAAGCGTTTGCACGCATGCAGTGACAGTTCCTGGCGCCGTGCACCGCTTGCGCGCAGCGATTCCAGTTCTTCCCGAATGACTTGACGCATTTCGTCCAGGGTCATGACCACACTCGCAGACTATGAAATGTTGCAATCATAACGAAATACGTATTTATTGATACTTTTTTCGAGGGTCCGTTGTGAATTTACGTCGTTTTGCACAGAAATCGGATCCATGAGTCCATCTGGTCGAAGGAAGCTCGGAATTCCGTGAAACAAAGCGAAGAAAGTCAGCCAAGTCCTTGTCTTGCAAGCATTTTCCAGCGAACCGCGAATTTCGGCCTTTGTTTCACATGACACCGGATCCGGTTGCCGGTCGGTGTTCAGGGGTTGGGTGTCTGTGGAAAACTCGTCAGCCGATGTCTTGAGAGTATTAGAAGTAAACACCCTTGAACCCTTAGTTAAAAACGTTAACGCCACGGCACAGCCTTATGGAGCAAGGCTTTCCGGCCGACAAGGTGAAGTTTTACGGGAGCCAAGGTGACCTTCTGCGGGAGCTGACGTGATGGGGTTCGGGGAGCTGCGTGAGCCGTTGCAGGAAGGGTCGTGAGCGGATTCGGGATCACAGTAAAACACGCGTTTTCCCAAAGGTGAGGGTTTTCGGGGCCTCACAGCCATGGAACCCGCGCTGTGCCTGACTGCACAGTTTTCTGCCTGTGCAGACATAGGTGAGAATTTGCAGGACCCGCTTCACGCCCCGATTTTGCCCATCTTTTGGGCAGATTTGGCGAAAGGTGAGGTTTCACGGGACTCCACGGGAATTTGCTGTGAGGATTTCCGGGAAGCGAACGCCATTTTGCACAGCAAAAGTGCTCTCGGGGGCCTGTGATGCCCCAAAGGTGAGGTTTTTCGGGAGGGAAATCCGGGTTTTCCTGCCCCGATCCCGTTAAGGTGAGCTTTTTCGGGGCATGGATCACAGACCGTGATCCGGCTTACAGGTGAGATTTTCCGGGAGCCGGAGGTGCTGAAAAAATGGGCAAAGGTGAGGCTTTTCGGGACCTGTTGCCGGCCAAATTCGCTGAAAAGCCCGCCAGGACTGGAAGAAATCTCGTTTTTGCTGTGCCACTTTTTGGCACAGGTGAGATTTTTCGGGGGCTGACATACGGTTGTCGTATGAAGGATTCCGGTCCAAAGGTGAGGTTTTTCGGGGGATCCTGACGCCGCACAGCCAAATGCCTACTGTGCATAAGTATCGGAAGAGATTGGAGTTTTTGATACCGCGCCGGTTACGGTGAGGTTTTTCGGGAGCGTTTTCCGTGCCCGCTGCTGTGCCGCATTTCGTCGGTAAGGTGAGCGTTTTCGGGAGTCGTTGGCAGCCGATCCCGCGCGTGTCGGGCGTTCGTCGGTAGCCGGATGAATCAGCAGGCTGTGCTTGAGGTGAGTATTTTCGGGACCGGATACGATTTGCGCGCTGTACAATGCGCGCCCGGGCTGGCCAAACACGCGCTGATCGGGCTGCGCGTGCCGGTTTCGACGGCGCTTTTGCATGTGTCGAAGCCGAATCGATCTCCCGGCGCGCCACGCCTGTACATGCATACAGGCCGCTGGGCGGCGGTCGACGAGATCCGGTGAGGTGCAATCGCGAGCCTGTGTCGAACTCACGACTGCGCAGTCGCAAAATTACGACAAATCGAAAGGTGAGCCGATACGGGAGCCAATTCCGCACGTGTCGAGCACAGGTGAAATTCTGTGAATCGGCGCATGCCGCGGCACGTCTGGAAGAGTCCGGAACGCCGCAACGGCGGACCGGTGAGCGTTTTCGGGAGCCGTTCGGGTGAGTGCCGTTTTGCCGGCGCGCTTCACCGGCTATGGTGAGCATGTCGTTCTGGACGCACATCACCGCAGGCGCTATCCTTCCGGGAAACTTCTCCTCCGACCCGACGTATGGCCACGACGAAGCGCGCCAAGAAAACCGATGTGGATGTGGTGAGTGCCAGTTCAGCCGAATTGCGAAAGGCCGTCGAGGCGATCGCCATTCAGCCGAAGAGCGGCAAGATCACGCTCCTCACTCGCAAGCTGTTCAATGTCCTGCTGGCCGTCGCGCAGCAGGCCGACGACTCGGGCGATACGTATCGCGCACTGCTGTCGGACATCGTCGCCAACTCCGCTTTCGATTCGAACGACACCGCCTTGGTGAAGGAACACCTGCGCCGCATGGTGTCGGTGCAGGTCGAATGGAGCACGGGGACGTCGAGCCAGAAGCCGGGCCGCAAGTGGGGGATCTCCACGCTGATCGCGGATGCGGAAATTCTCGAGGATCCGACCACCCGCCGCGTGTGGGTCGAATTCTCGTTCGCGCCGAAGATCAAGAAGAAGCTGCTCGACCCGGTCCAGTACGCGCGTCTGAGCCTGCAGTTCCAGAGCCAGCTGCGCAGCAGCGCGGGTCTCGCGCTGTACGAGATCTGCGTGCGCTACCTGACGAACCCGAGCCACCTGACGATGCGCGAGCCGTGGGAATGGTGGCGGCCGATCCTGTCGGGCACACCCGACACGGAAGCCGGCGACGAAGCGAAGCGCGAGTACAAGTACTTCAAGCGCGACTACCTGCGCCCGGCGATCGCGGAAGTCAACGCGGTCACGAACATCTTCGTCGAGCTGATCGAGCACCGCGAAGGGCGCCGGGTTGCCGAGATCCAGTTCCGCGTGACCGAGCGCAAGCAGCCGATGCTCGCGCTCGACGAACACCCGAACGTGTTCGACAGCACGCTGGTCGACCGGATGGTGAAGCTCGGGATCCCGCTGAAGGAAGCGCAGACGCTCTACGCGGACAGCGAGGAAAACCGGATTCGCGCCGCACTGCAGATGACGGAGCAGCGGATGCGCAGCACGACGCTCCCGCCGGTGCGCAGCGCGCCGGCGCTGTTCAAGGATGCGCTGAAGAAGGGGTATGCGCCGCCGGTCGAATCGGTCGATGCGCTGCCTGCCGGCACGCCGTCCGCGAAGGTCGCGGCTGCCCAGCCGGACGATCTGAAGGCCCGCCTGCTGAGCGAGTTCGCGGCGTTCCGCCGCAAGGAAGCGAAGGTGCTGTACGAAGAGCAGGGCGACGCGGAGCGCGAAGTGGCGCGCGAGTCGTTCGAATCCGAGGCGTTGCCGACGATGGGCTCGCATCTGCGCGACGACTGGCGCAAGCGCGGCCTCGATTCCAAGCTGGCCGAGACGGCCTTTTTCGACTGGCTGGCCCAGAAGACCTGGGGAGAGCCGACGGACGGCGACCTGCTGTCGTTCACGCTGAACCAGTCGCGGGCCGCTTGAGGCCCGCTCAGGCCCGTTGACGGGCCGCCGCCGGCTCCGCCCCCTGATCGGGCGGGACCGGCGCCCTCAATAGGCCCTGCGGGCCGTTTTCCTTACTCCGACAACAGCATCCGCTCGAGCTGCTCGAGAATCGCGTCGCGCTTGTCCTTCGGGAGGCCGCGCAGGCGCAATTCGATGCGGTCTTCGCCATACGACTTCAGGTCGCCGACCGACTTGCCGCCGAGCTTGATCTCGAGACGCTGCGCATAGCGCTGACGGCCTGCAGGCTTCGGCGTCTCCTGTGCCGCGACGCGACCCTTGACGATGTCCGACACCTGGCGCGTGCTGAGATCGTCCGACACGATCTTGTTGATCAGCCGCAGCGTGGCCTCGGTGCCGCGCGCATTGTGATAGCGGCCGACCTGATACGCCATGTTCGATCCGAAGCGATCGGGGCGTGCGACCATTTCCTGCATGATCGCTTCCGGCAACTTGCCGATCGACAGCGCGACGGCCACCGTCGACTCGTCGAGGCCGAGATGCTCGGAGAGTTCTTTCTGGCTCTGGAAATGCTTGTCGTCGAGGAAGCGGCGCCACACGACGGCGTTGTCGAACACCGTCTGCGAATCGCGCTGAACGTTCAGGTCGTAGCCGAGCTTGTAGCTCTGGATGCCGATCGGCACATCGATCACGATCGCCTTGACCGATTCCTTGTTCGCTTCCTTCAGCGCCCGCACGCGACGCCCGCCATCGCTGACGAAATACGTGCCCGGGTTGTCGTAATCCGGAATCACGTGGATCGCCTGCTGCTGTCCCTGCTTCGCGAGGTTGACTGCGAGTTCGGCAATCGACGATTTCAGATAGAAGTGCCGCGGGTTGAACGGGCTGTGCTTGATCGCCTTCAGCGGCAGCTCGATCACCTGCCCGGGTGCATAGCGATTCTCGAGACGCCACGCGCGATATTGCTGCGATTCGTCGATCGACGGATCGATCGTGAATTCCGGAGCAGGCGGCGGTGCGATGTCCTTCTTCGCGGATTTGGTCGGCGCCGGGGGCGGCGTCTCGGACTTGACGATGCCGTCGATCGCATTGAGCCGATCAAGCGCCGTGCGCTTCTCGCTCGTCGTGATATCCGGGCGCGCTTGGAATCCTTTGGCAAATTGGGAGGGTTTCATGTGACTCCTTTGTGCGCATAAAGTCAGGGCAGCATGGCGACGATTTCGTCGGCGCATGCGCGAATTTCGGCGGCGGCCAGCTTGCCGCCACGATCGTTCATCTGCAGCACGGTCTGACCGAGCGCCATCGCCTGCTTGTACGCTTCCCGAGTCGGAATCTGCGTCTTCAGCAGCGGGAAGCCGAGTTCCTCGAGCGCACGCTTGAGCTCACGGGTCAGCATGCGCTTCTCTTCGGTCTTGTTCAGCAGGAAGACCGCGCGGAGGTCTTCGTTCATCACCTGCGCCTGCTGAATCAGTTTGACCAGCCCGACGCTCGACCAGTAGTCGGCCGGCGACGACGACGTCGGAATCACGGCAATCGACGCGGCCAGCAGGACGACACCGGAGACTTTCTCGGTGATCGACGGCGGGCAGTCCACGACGATGATGTCGTAGTCGTTGATGAACTTCTTGATCTCGCGATGGATCTGGCCGTCGGCCTCGGCAAGGTTGACGACCGGAAACGGGATGCCGTTGTCGCTGTCGCCGGATGCGCTCGACCAGTGAACGAGCGTGTTTTGACGGTCTGCGTCGATGACGAGGACGCGCTTCCCTTTTTCATGGAACGCGGCGCCGAGATGCATGGCAATCGTGCTTTTGCCGACGCCACCTTTTTGTTGAGTGACTGCAATGATTTCCGCGGCCAATTTTCACTCCTGTTTTGGTCGTTGGAATTCTACAGTACGATATTTGAATTTCAATGAAATTGTCGTTCGACAACTACGCGTTGGCCATTCGGACTATCGGTTTATGCGCATAAACGAGCGGTGGATGTTCGATGGCTCGTTTGGACGGTGTGGTGAAGAGGAAGCGGCTGATGCCGAGTGATCGATGCGGTGCTCAGGATTACGTCTTCACGGGCGTATCGTCGGGGCCGTTCGTGGCAGAGATATCTCGACGCTCTCCCCTTTCGCGGGACGAGCCGCGAGTTTGTGCGCATAAAGACTGCGGAGGCCGATCGACGGGCTTCGTCGCTAGAGCGCATGGCATTCGCTCGCGAGCCACCGGCGTGAGTTGCGCGTCGTAGTCAGGTGCGTAGATCACGAGGTGCGTCGTTGAATGGATGTGCATGGAGGCAATGTCCTGCCGGGCCGTAGTGTTTATGCGCATAAACCAGAGGCAACGATGGGCCGCAACGAAGGGCCGTTGGCAGAGACTATGCCTGAGTCAGGCGGGCAACGACGTCATGTCGGGGACGACGGTCTATCGATATAGCCATCGCGTAGTGCCGTTGCGTGTCGACGTACGTCCATGCCACGAGCCACGCTGTACCTCGCCCGGCAATCGCGCGCTTTATGCGCATAAACCTACCCGGCGTGTTCCGCAATCGCGTACCCCTTTCGTCACCCGAGACAGCCCTCACGAGACATCGGCTGCGCCGGTCCTCGGCCTCGCGAAGCAACCCGCCCGACTTTATGCGCATAAACAACCACTCTTCGACGCGTCTCCCGCCGAACACAGGACACTCCCCTCTCGCGATCACTGCGTATCGCTAAACCGAAACCGCCTCAGCGACCTATCAAGAGGAACCCCACACCGATCTCGATTGCCCCCCATCAGGCCCCTCGATGCAGACTCGCTACAATACAGGCCTCACCCCTCCTGCCTTGAACAATGATCACGATCTACCACAACCCCCGATGCTCGAAGTCCCGCGAGACGCTTGCGTTGGTCGAGTCGCTGAATACCGCCGGCGCGCCGCTGAATGTCGTCGAGTACCTGAAGACGCCGCCGACTGTCGAGGAACTGGACACGCTGCACAAGCAGCTCGGCCGCCCGGTCCGCGACATGCTGCGCGACGGTGAGGAGCCGTACAAGGCGTTGAATCTGGCCCGCGCGGATCTGACCGACGCCGAAGCCTACGCAGCGATCGTCGCTCATCCGGTTCTGCTGCAACGCCCCATCGTCGTGTATCGCGGCAAGGCGGCTATCGGTCGCCCGCCCGAGTCGGTGAAGGCGCTGTTCGAATAATTCTTGCCGCGCGTATTTTTCTTATTGCATCGACGCGCTCCAGCCCGGCACGCGCAACGGCAATCCACGCCGACGCGCTCGCCGGGCCGCACCCGCCAGCCACCACCGGAACGATGCGTCGGCAGGCACCGCGACGCCTAGCCCCCACCGGACGATCCATCGTCACCGTCCGGCTCCCGCCCCGCCGCCGCTTTCGCCGCCGTCCGCAACAGCGCGAGCTGTCCGCGATAGGCGCGGCATCCGCTGCAGGTCGGCAGATGCACGCGCACCTGCAGGCGCTCGTGCAGCGTCAGACGCCGATCGAGCGCATCCGACAGCAGTCGCGTCACGTCAGTACATTTCCCCGGCAGCATCTTCGGTCGTCAGTCCTTTTTCGCTCAGGCAGGTTCGCAGGCGCGTGCGCGCCCGATACAGCAGCACGCTGCAATGATTCGTCGTCAACGTCAATTCACTGCAGATGTCCACGATTTCGACATCGAGGAATTCGCGCATCATGAACACGCGTCCGATCTGCTCCGGCAGATGGTCGAGGCACGCCTGGAACAGCGTCCAGAATTGCTGCTGCTGCAACAGCGTTTCGGGCTTCGGCCACGGACGCGGTTTCGCATGCGCGGCCCAGTGACCGTTGTCCTTGAACAGTTCGCGATCGAGCACGGATTCGCCGTCGAGCTCCGCATCGAGCGCGGTCAGGCTCACCATCCGCTGCCGTGCGCGCAGCACGTCGATCAACTTGTTGCGCAGGATGCCGAACACCCAGGTCTTGTGGGCCGACTGTCCGGCGAAATCGCCGGCATGCGACCACGCGGCGGCCAGCGCTTCCTGCACGGCGTCTTCGGCCGCGTCGGCGTCGCGGAGCTGGAGTCGCGCGAAGCGCAGCAGGTCGCGCCGCAGTTGCGCGAGATAGGTGGGGTCGTCGTATGCGGACGGCATGTCTGGGTGGCAGTGTCTCGAGGCGACCGCGCGTGCGTCACGGAGCGGGCGCGTCGCGGTGCGAGCAGCTTACTGGGCGCGGTGCCGGCCTGCAACGCAATGTTCCGTCACGATTTCACGAAGCCGGTCGCCGCGCTGCGCTATGCTTGCCGAACCCCGTCGCGCGCGTCGACGCCGACACGCGGCGGGCAATCTGTAACGTCGGAACATAACGGTCGAGTTATCCACAATTTCTGTGGAAAACCTTGTGGAAAGTCGGCCGGACGGCCCCGTGGGACGGCTCGCGGGCTGGCTTGCCTATAAACAGACCTTTGTCGCTCATTCGGAAGCAATCGATCCGATTCCTCACTCACCGGAAGGAGAATGCCATGTCCTATCGTATTGCGGTCGTCGTCGGCAGCCTGCGTCGCGCGTCGACGAACCGTGCGCTCGCGCACGCCGTGATCTCGCTCGCCCCCGCCGATTTCTCGTTCGAGTTCGTCGAGATCGGCGAGCTGCCGTTGTACAGCCAGGACTACGACGCGGATTTCCCGGACGTCGCGAAACGCTTCAAGCAGTCGATCGAAGCCGCCGACGCGCTGCTGTTCGTCACGCCCGAGTACAACCGGTCGATTCCGGGCGTGTTGAAGAATGCGCTCGACTGGGGTTCGCGCCCGTGGGGTTCCAACTCCTGGTCGGGCAAGCCGGGCGCGGTGCTCGGCACGTCGCCGGGCGCGGTGGGAACCGCGCTCGCGCAGCAGCACCTGCGCAACGTGCTCGCGTACCTCGACGTGAAGACGCTCGGTCAGCCGGAGATGTTCATCAAGCACGATCCGGCGCGCATCGACGACCAGGGGCAGATCGTCAGCGAGGACACGCGCAAGTTCCTGCAAGGCTTCGTCGATCGCTACGCGAGCTGGGTGCGCCTGCTGAAGTCGGCGTGATGTCGCCGGCCTGATCGCCACCCCCGTTCACGCCGCCGGCGCCGGCCCGCCCGCAGCGGGTCACGCGCCGGCGTGGCGTGCGTCGCGCGCTTCGCGGATGCCGAGCAGGATCTCGTCGAGCAGCGCGATGTCGAACGGCTTCGACAGCACGCGGACGTTGACGGTGCGCGTGCGGTCGAGTTCCTCCGCATAACCCGTGACGAGAATCACGGGCAGTTTCCCCGGCCGCTTCTCGATCGCTTCGGCGAGATCGATGCCGTTCAGGCGGCCCGGCATGTGGATGTCCGAAATCACGAGATCGAACGCATCGTTCGCGGCGGCGCCTTCGATCAGGCGCAACGCGTCGTCGGCAGTCGGCGCATAGGTCACGCGATGACCGAGCAGCGACAGCAGCGCCTCCGTGCCGGCCGCGACTTCGCCGTTGTCCTCGACGAGCAGCACGTGCAGGCCGGCGAGCGCGCCGCTCCCCGCATCGTGCGCGACGGCCGCCGGCCGCGCGACGACATCCTCGGCGCGCGCGCGCGGCAGGTACAGACGCACCGAGGTACCCGCGCCGACCGCGCTGTCGATCGTCGCGAGGCCGCCCGAGCGTTCGCAGAACGCGAATACCTGGGGCAGGCCGAGCCCCGTCCCCATCCCCTGCGCCTTCGTCGTGAACAGCGGCTCGAACGCGCGGGCGAGCACGTCGGGCGCCATGCCCGAACCCGTGTCGTCGAGCGAGATCTGCACGAAGTCGCCGGTCAGCGGGAAGCCGTCCTCGCGGCGCAGCGTGACGTTGCGCGCACCGACCGTGAAGCGTCCGCCGGTTGCCATCGCATCGCGTGCGTTGACCGCGAGGTTGATCACCGCGAGCTCGAGCTCCGCGACGTCCACGCGGATCGGCCAGACGCCCGGCTCGATCGCGACGACCAGCGACGACTTCGACCCGAGCGACGTCTTCAGCAGTTCGCGGCACGTGCCGACCCATTGCCCGACGTCGATCGTCTCGTTGTGCAGCGGCTGCTTGCGCGCGACGCCGAGCAGCTGGCGCGTGAGCGACTGCCCGTTCTTCAGCGCGCGTTCGATCGCGCCGAGCTCCTTGTCGAGATGCTGGACGCCGCGCCGCCGCGCGATCTGCACGTTGCTCGAGATGATCATCAGCAGGTTGTTGAAGTCGTGCGCGACACTGCCGACGAGATTGCCGAGCGCCTGCATCTTGCGCGACTGCCGGTACGCCGATTCGATCGAGCGCCGCATCGACGCTTCGGCCTGCCAGCGGTCCCACGCCTCTTCTTCCGCCTTCAGCCGCTTGAGCGACAGCCAGATCACGGACCACAGCGCGACCGACGGCGCGAACATCGAGAGGAACAGCACGCTCAGGTGTTCGTACCATTCATGCCAGATCGCCGACGTGCGGTACGCGCAGCTCACGTAGACGGGATAGCTGCCGACCTGGCGATACGCGACGATCTCGCTGCTCGCGCCGTCGTGGCGCACGCGCACGACGCCGGCGCGCGGATCGTTGCGCGCATTGCCGAACGTGATCGAGCGATCGGTGTGCGCGAGCGACGGCGGCGGCGGATACGACGCGATCACCGCGCCGTCCGAGCGCGCGAGCGCCATCGTCATCGGCGTGCTCGCGCCGCCGAGCAGGTCGCGGTAGAACGCGTTGAAATACGACGACTTCAGCGCGATCGACACCATGCCGGCGAACGAACCGTCGCTATGGCGCCGCGCGACGCCCGTGTTGAACACGGGGATGTTCTCGAGCTTGAGCGGCCCCATCATCAGCCGCGAGATGTGTTCGATGACCTTGCCGTCGCGAATGCCGGCGAAGTCGTCGCGGTTCGCGATCGACGCGTACGGCGCCGGATAGTAGAGGCTGTTGGCGAGCAGCATCCCGCTCGCGCCGAAGATCGACACGGCCGCCACCTGCGGATAACCGCCGCCGATCGTGTTCAGCGCTTCGTGGATGTCGGATTCCCTGCTGCGCACGGTCGCGTCGTCCATGTCCTGCACGAGGTCGACGATGCGCGCATCGAGCGTTTCGCTCAGGTCGAACACCTTGAGCGCATGCTCCTCGGCGACGCGCACGGTGCGCATCGTCACGTCGCTCGCGGCGGCCTCGCGCGCCTTCAGGTCGTTGTACGCCATCACCACCACGTAGATGCACGGCAGCACGATCGCCGCGACGAGCAGCACGATCAGCGTGACGCGGCGCACCGCGAAATCGTGCTCCGGTGCGCCGGACGCGTAGCTGCCGTCGTCCTGCCAGTCGTCGGCGGGAGGGGGGGCGGGGGCGCGGGAGTCGGCAGGCCGTTCGGACGTCATCGAGGAAAGCGGGTGAGGCAGAGGTGTCTGCCATCATAAACGAGTTGCGACGGCCCGCCGCGCGGCGCCGTACGGGCGTCATCCCGTCGTATGTGACAGCGGTAAACCGTCAGATTGAAAACGCGACGAATCCGGCAGCGCAAACGTACACAAGGAAAAATTTTGCGTGCTTATCTCGAAAATGGTCGCGGCTGTTTTCGGAATGGCCCGCGATCGGATCGATTCTGTTCGAAATGGTGAAAATGGCGAGTTGCATCGCCTCCGGTTTACTCCGAGAATCGCGCCTTGCTTTCCCTATGACAGATATATGCGCCCGCCGGCGATGCCGCGCGGTGCGTCGCGCGCATCTGCGTCGCGGCGCCCGTGCGCGGCCGCAAGGCGGTTGCCCGCGCCCGAAACGCATGGCACTAAAGAAGTGCGCCGCGCGGTCGTTAACGCGAGAGAGACCATTCCGTATACCGCATCGCCCCATGCCTTTGCCGATTGTAATTGCCGACGATTCGCTGCTCGCTCGCAAACTTCTGACAAAGGCGCTGCCGGGAGACTGGGACGTTGACGTCGCGTATGCGGCGAATGGTCGCGAGGCCTTGGCGCTCTATCGTGACGGCAAAGCTTCCGTGATGTTTCTGGACCTGACGATGCCCGACATGAGCGGATATCAGGTCCTGGAAACACTGCGCCACGAAGATCTGAACACGTTCGTGATCGTGGTATCCGCCGATATCCAGCCGCAGGCGCAAGCACGCGTGCGTGAATTGGGCGCGATCGCATTCGTTGCCAAGCCCGTGACGTCGGAGGCATTGCTGCCCATTCTCAAGGAGTATGGGTTGTATGCCTGAATCGGTGTTCACGGCGGAGCAACGCGACGCGTTGCAGGAGATCGCCAACCTTGCAATGGGCCGCGCCGCCGCGCGGCTGGCGTTGCTGCTCGGGCATTTCATCGAGCTGTCGGTGCCGCGCGTGCGCGTCGTGAAAGCGGCCGACGCGGGCGACGCGCTGCGCGAGATGACGGGCATCCACGACAACGTGACCGCCGTGCGCCAGGGCTTCCGTTCCGACATCAAGGGCGAGGCGATCGTGCTGTGCCGCACGGCGGGCGTCGCGCGGCTCATGTCGGTCGTCGACCGCACGTTCGGCGACGGCGTGTACGGCGGGATGGCGACGCCGGACGAGCTCGTGTTCGACGTCGCCAACGTGCTGATGGGCGCGTGCGTCGCGTCGATCCTCGACGAACTCGGCCGCAAGCCCGTGTTCTTTCCGCCGGGTCTGCTCGGCGCGAACGTGTCGTTCGACGACGTGTTCCAGCCGAACGAGCTCGGGTGGAGCGTCGCGCTGCTGCTGGAGGTGAACTTCGGGCTCGAGGACCACACGTTCCGCGCGCATTTCGTGATGCTGATGGCCGAGGATTCGATCCGGCTGATGGGCGACGCGCTCGACGCGTTGCTGTCCGCGCTATGACGGCCGCCGCCCCGTCGCTGAGCGACCTCGTGATCGAGCGGGTCGGCTTCGGCCTGTTCGTGCTCGACCGTTCGATGACCGTCCTGATGTGGAATCGCTTCATGCAGGACCACAGCGGCATCCCGGCCGCCGACGTGATCGGCCGCAACCTGTTCGACTGCTTTCCGGACCTGCCGCACGCGTGGCTGTCGCGCAAGCTCGAGAGCGTGTTCCAGCTCGGCAGCTTCGCGTTCAGTTCGTGGGAGCAGCGGCCCTACCTGTTTCGCTTCGAGCACGACCGGCCGATCACGGGCGGCGTCGACTACATGCAGCAGGACTGCACGTTCATGCCGCTCACGCGCGGCCGCGACGTCGAGGCCGTGTGCGTGACGATCTCGGACGTCACGCATGTGAGCGTGATGCAACGGGAGCGCGAGGAAGCGGTCGCGAAGCTGCGCGAACACGCGAATCGCGACGGGCTGACCGGCATCGCGAACCGGCGCTTCTTCGAGGCGCGGCTCGGCGACGAATTCGCGCGCTGGCAGCGCTACGGCGGCGACCTGTCGGTGCTGCTGTTCGATCTCGACCACTTCAAGACGATCAACGACCGCTTCGGGCATGCGGCGGGCGACGCCGTGCTGCGCGAAACCGCGCGCCGCGTCGCGTCGATCGTGCGCGGACAGGATACGTTCGGCCGGTTCGGCGGCGAGGAATTCGCGCTGCTGCTGCCGTGCACGAATCTCGACGAGGCGATGCGGGTGGCCGACAAGGTGCGCGACGCGATCGGCAGCCTGCCGGTCGACGCCGAGGGCGTCAGCGTGCCGGTCACGGCGAGCGTCGGCGGCGCGTGCGCGAAAGCCGGCGCGCTGACCTGCGACGTGCTCGTCAACGAGGCCGACGCCGCGCTCTATCGCGCGAAGCGGCTCGGGCGCGATCGGTCGGTCGCGTACGCGTGACGGGCCGCGCCCGCCCTGCTCAACCCTTCGCGATGTCGGCGAGCACGCCGGCCAGCACGGCCGGCTGCGACACGAACGGCGAGTGGCTGCTGTCGAGCTGGTGCACGTGGGTCGGGTTGCCGGGTGCGAACGCGTCGGCTTCGTCGATGAAGCGCTGCTGCAGCGCGGGCAGGATCACGCGATCCTGCAGGCACTTGATGTAGTGACGGTCGAGCGCGCCCCAACGGGCGGCGGTCGTCGGGATCGCGGTCGCGAACGGCGCGGCCGGCACGTCGCAGCTCATCAGGTTCGCGACCGCATCGAAATCGGCCTGCGGCACGTCTTCGTACAGCGCGCGCTTCATCAGTTCGCGATATGCGGCGTCGCCGCTGTGCGGATCGACGCGCAGCGCACCAGCCACACGCGGGCTCGCGAGCATCAGGGGGCCGAGCAGCTCGCCCTGGTTTTCCGGCGCGCGCACGTAGTCGAGGCCCGGCACGCCCGACGCGGGCATGAACGCCGCGAGATAGACGATCTTCGCGATCTTCTCCGGCGCGCGTTCGGCGGCCGCCGTGATCGCGAGGCCGCCCATGCTGTGCCCGACCAGCACGACCTTGCCGCGGCCGAGCGCGTACGCGTCGTCGACGGCCTGCATCACCTGCGTCGCGTATTCGTCGAGCGTGGTGTTCGCGACCGGCGACGGCTCGGCGCCGAACGCGTCCTGGTCGAGCGGCCGGGCGAGATACGACGCGGGAAAGCGGGCATGGATGCCGTGCGCGGGCAGGTCGCGCGCGATCGACAGGTAACCGCGCGCGGCCAGCGCGGCCGCGACGTGGGCGTAGCACCACGCGCCATGCCACGCGCCGTGCACGAGCACGAAAACGGGATGATCGGCCTGCGGGGTGGCGGTGTCGTGCGTCTCCATGGTGTCCGTATTTTTTGCGGGAAAGGTGTCATCTTAGACGAACCGGCCGGCATCGAGACGCGATCGCGCGGCGCGTTTCGATGCCGGCAACGATCCGTCCCTTTGTGTCGCGCAGGCCACATTTCGTCGGGATCCGATTTGAATTTGTGCCGAAGCGCGCTAATTTGTTGCTTTACCTGCAATTGCGCCCCATGAACGTCGACTATCTCTTCTATCGGAAGCCGAACAAACCCGGCCCCTATTCGCTCGACGACCTGGGCGACATCGCGCCGCCGATCGGCCCGGGCGACCTGGTGCGGGCGGGCATCGCGCGCGTGTTCGAGCAGATCGACTGGCAGGAATCGCCCGACGTGCCGGGCGCGTGGTTCGGCACCGGCGGCGCGGTTTTCCAGTTCACCGCCGAGCCCGACGGCCGCGTGACGAGCTTCATGGGCTCGCGCCTCGAGCGCCGCTCGATGCTGCAGCTCACGCGCGAAATGGGACTCATCGCGCTCGATCTGCAGCGCGACATCGTCTACGGCTGACGCACCGCGCGGCGCCGGTTCGCCCAGGCCGGCTGTGCGGGCCTCCCGACAGCGCTGAACGCCCCGCCAGACAGGGCGCGTGTCCGCCATCGAACTTCAAAGATTGCTATACTTTCGGCCAATTCCGGCTTCCGGCCGGTAATTTGTGCCTGTCTGCGTCGATCGTTCGCATATCTCGCACGCATTCGACGCCCTGACCATCCCAGCCGGGCATGGCTTCTTCAATCGCCCCGCGTGGGTGTCTCCGTGGAGCTCGTCTTGGCCGTTTCCCATTCCGTCGTGGACGAACAAGAAACCGACGCCGCTGCCGTCACATCGGGCAGTTCTTTCTATCTGGCGATGCGCATCCTGCCGGCCGTGCAGCGCGATGCGATGTTCCAGGTCTACGCGTTTTGCCGCGCGGTCGACGACATCGCCGACAGCGACCTGCCGCGCGCCGAGCGCAACGCGGGCCTCGATCGCTGGCGCGCGGACATCGACGCATGCTTCGCCGGTCGCCCGCCGCGCCACCTGGCCGCGCTCGATCGCGAGATCCGCGCGTTCAACCTGCAGCGCGACGATTTCCACGCGATGATCGACGGGATGGCGATGGACGCGGCGGAAGACATCTGCGCGCCCGACGAGCCGACGCTCGACCTCTTCTGCGACCGCGTCGCGAGCGCGGCCGGCCGGCTGTCGGTGAGGATTTTCGGGATGCCGGAAGCCGAAGGGATCACGCTGTCGCATCACCTCGGCCGCGCGCTGCAACTGACGAACATCCTGCGCGACATCGACGACGACGCGGCGATCAACCGCTGCTACCTGCCGCGCGAACTGCTCGCGCGCGAAGGCATCGCGATCACCGATCCGGCGACGATCGTGCGCGATCCGGCGCTGCCGCGCGTGTGCGCGACGCTCGTCGAGCGCGCGCTCGAGCACTTCCGCCAGGCCGACGCGGTGATGGACACCTGCCCGCGTGCGCAGGTGAAGGCGCCGCGCATCATGTCGGGCGCGTATCGCTGCATTCTCGAGGCCGCGATCGCACGCGGCTTTGCCGCGCCGCGCGCCCCGCTGCGCAAGCCGAAGGCGCGCATGCTGATGATCGCCGCGCGCTACGCGCTGTTCTGAGTCGACCGACGCGATGCCCAGAACCGTCCATGTGATCGGCGCAGGACTCGCGGGCTTGTCGGCCGCGGTCGAGCTGCAACGGCGCGGGCGGCGCATCGTGCTGCACGATGCGCATGCGCACGCCGGCGGCCGCTGCCGGTCGTGGTTCGACGGGACGCTGAACACGACGCTCGACAGCGGGCTGCACACGGTTTTCGCGGGACAGCCGGCGACGCAGCGCTACCTGCGCGCGATCGGCGCGGCCGATCAGCTCGCCGGGCCCGCGCTGGCTGAATTCCCGGTGATGGACATCGCGTCGCAACAGCGCTGGACGCTGCGCTTCGGCAACGGCCGCTGGCCGTCGTGGCTGTTCGATGCCGCGTCGCGCGCGCCGGGCACGACGCCGCTCGACTACCTCGCGCTTGCGCCGCTCGCGCTCGCCCGCACGGGCCGCTCGCTCGCGCAGACGATGCGATGCGACGGCGTGCTGTGGGATCGCTGGCTGCGGCCGTACTTCCTCGGGGTACTGAATATCGAGCCGCGCCACGCGAGCGCCGAGCTCGCGCGCGCCGCGCTGTGCGGCACGTTCGCCGCGGGCGGCCCCGGTTGCCGTCCGCGCGTCGCGCGCCGCGGGCTCGGCAGCGCGTTCGTCGAACCGGCGCTGCGGATGCTGCAGTACGGCGGCGCGCAGATCCGCCTGAATTCGCGGCTCGACGCGTTCGAGTTCGGCGCGCACGGCAACGCGGTCGATGCGGTGTCGATCGGCGGCGAGCGCATCGATCTCGCGCCGGGCGACGCGGTCGTGCTGGCCGTGCCGCCCGAGGTCGCGCAGCCGCTCGTGCCGGAACTCGCCGCGCCCGACACGTTCAGCGCGGTCGTGACCGCGTATTTCGCGGTCGAAGCGTCGGCCGGCCATCCGCTGCAGACGACCGTCGTCAACGGCGTCGTCGATGCGGTGCGGAGCGGCGACGGCCAGCTCGCGGCGACGATCCGCGATGCGGGCCGCTGGCTCGACATGCCGCGCGACACGCTCGCGCGGCGCATCTGGGAAGACGTCGCGCGCGTGACCGGCGCGAACCCGGAAACCATTCCCGCGTGGCAGCTCGTCGTCGAGCCGCGCGCGGGCTTTGCGGCGGTGCCGTCGCAGGAAATGAAACGTCCGGCCGTGCGTACGCGCTGGACCAATCTTGTACTGGCGGGCGACTGGATTGCCACCGGCTTGCCCGCCACGATCGAGGGCGCGATCCGTTCCGGCCAGCTGGCCGCGGACGTGCTCCAGACGCAATAAAGAGAGGGACCGATGAACGATCTCACCGAAATGGCTACCTTGTCCGCCGGCGCCGTGCCGGCCGGCGTCGACGCGGCCGTCGCGCGGGCGACCGACGCGCTGCTGGCCGCGCAGCAAGCGGACGGCCACTGGGTCTACGAACTCGAGGCGGATTCGACGATTCCCGCCGAATACGTGCTGCTCGTCCACTATCTTGGCGAGACGCCGAACCTCGAGCTCGAACAGAAGATCGGCAAGTATCTGCGCCGCATCCAGCAGGCCGACGGCGGCTGGCCGCTGTTCACAGACGGTGCGCCGAACATCAGCGCGAGCGTGAAGGCCTACTTCGCGCTGAAGGTGATCGGCGACGATGAGAATGCCGAGCACATGCAGCGCGCGCGCCGCGCGATCCACGCGATGGGCGGCGCCGAGATGTCGAACGTGTTCACGCGCATCCAGCTCGCGCTGTACGGTGCGATTCCGTGGCGCGCGGTGCCGATGATGCCGGTCGAGATCATGCTGCTGCCGCAGTGGTTCCCGTTCCACCTGTCGAAGGTGTCGTACTGGGCGCGCACCGTGATCGTGCCGCTGCTCGTGCTGAACGCGAAGCGACCGCTTGCGAAGAACCCGCGCGGCGTGCGCATCGACGAGCTGTTCATCGACCCGCCGGTCAACGCCGGGCTGCTGCCGCGCCAGGGGCATCAGAGCCCGGGCTGGTTCGCGTTCTTCCGCGTGGTCGACCATGCGCTGCGCGCGGTCGACGGGCTGTTCCCGAGCTACACGCGCGAACGCGCGATCCGCCAGGCCGTGTCGTTCGTCGACGAGCGCCTGAACGGCGAGGACGGCCTCGGTGCGATCTATCCGGCGATGGCCAACTCGGTGATGATGTACGCCGCGCTCGGCTATGCGGAAGATCATCCGAACCGCGCGATCGCGCGCAAGTCGGTCGAGAAGCTGCTCGTCGTGCACGACGATGAAGCGTATTGCCAGCCGTGCCTGTCGCCGGTGTGGGACACGTCGCTCGCCGCGCATGCGCTGCTCGAAACCGGCGATGCGCGTGCGCAGGAAGCCGTGCTGCGCGGCCTCGAATGGCTGCGCCCGCTGCAGATTCTCGACGTGCGCGGCGACTGGATCTCGCGCCGCCCGAACGTGCGGCCCGGCGGCTGGGCGTTCCAGTACGCGAACGCGCACTACCCGGACGTCGACGATACGGCCGTGGTCGTGATGGCGATGGATCGCGCGCAAAAGCTCACGCAATCGGACACGTATCGCGAATCGACGGCGCGGGCGCGCGAATGGGTCGTCGGCATGCAGAGCAGCGACGGCGGCTGGGGCGCGTTCGAACCGGAAAACACGCAGTACTACCTGAACAACATTCCGTTCTCCGATCACGGCGCGCTGCTCGATCCGCCGACGGCCGACGTGTCGGGGCGCTGCCTGTCGATGCTGTCGCAGCTCGGCGAGACGCCGCTGAACAGCGAGCCGGCCCGCCGCGCGCTCGACTACATGCTGAAGGAGCAGGAGCCGGACGGCAGCTGGTACGGCCGCTGGGGGATGAACTACGTGTACGGCACGTGGACCGCGCTGTGCTCGCTGAACGCGGCCGGCCTGACGCCGGACGACCCGCGCATGAAGCGCGGCGCGCAGTGGCTGCTGTCGATCCAGAACAAGGACGGCGGCTGGGGCGAGGACGGCGACAGCTACAAGCTGAACTACCGCGGTTACGAGCAGGCGCCGAGCACGGCGTCGCAGACGGCCTGGGCGCTGCTCGGCCTGATGGCGGCCGGCGAAGTGAACAACCCGGCCGTGGCGCGCGGCGTCGACTACCTGGTTGCCCAGCAGAACGAAGAAGGCCTGTGGGACGAGACGCGCTTCACCGCGACGGGCTTCCCACGCGTGTTCTACCTGCGCTACCACGGCTATCGCAAGTTCTTCCCGCTGTGGGCGCTCGCGCGCTACCGCAACCTGAAGCGCGCGAACGCGACGCGCGTGACGGTCGGGATGTAACGCGTGGCGACGACGCAGCACAACGGCGCATTGCCCGTCATCGCGGTGACGGGGATGGCGTTCGAGGCGCGCATCGCGCGCGGTGACGGCGTCGAAGCGGTGTTCGCCGCGCGGGCCGACCGGCTCGAGCGCGCGCTCGCCGATGCGACCGCGCACGGTTGCGCGGGTATCGTGAGCTTCGGCACGGCGGGCGGCCTCGCGCCCGATCTCGCGCCCGGTGCGCTCGTGATCGCGAACGCGATCGACGGGCCGTTCGGCCGCGTGGAGACCGATGCGGGCTGGAGCGCGCGGCTCGTCGCCGCGCTGCAAGACACGCCGGTGTGGGCGCGCGTCACGCGCGGCACGATGGCGGCCGTCGGCGCGCCGGTCGTCAACGAACAGGACAAGGCGTCGCTGCATCACGCGAAGGGCGCGCTGGCCGTCGACATGGAGTCGCACATCGCGGCGGCCTTCGCGGCCGCGCGCGGCGTGCCGTTCGCGGTGTGCCGCGCGATCGTCGATCCGGCGTGGCGCACGCTGCCGCGTGCGGCGACGGCCGGCCTGCGCGACGACGGCAGCACGGCGATCCTGCCGATCCTGCGCGAACTGCTGAAGCAGCCGTCGCAGCTCGGCCCGCTGCTGCAGGTCGCCAGCGATGCGCGCGCGGCGCGCACGACGCTGATCCAGGCGCGCCACGCGTTCGAGCGGGCGGGCGCGATGCGGATCGTTTGAGCGGCGCGCGCCGCTTTTTCTCCCCTCTTCGCGTTTTGCGCGGACAAAAAAAGAGCGCTGCATGATGCAGCGCGCTTTGTTCTTGCGCGGTCGCCGTGGTGGCGTTACTGCGCGGCCGGATTGCTCGCGGGCAGCGTCGGCATCGCCGGCGCGATCGGCGCGCCGTTGGCGGCCGGCGCCGTCGTGGCGCCCGACGATGCCGGGACCGATGCAGCCGCCGGCGCGCTCGCGGGCATCGCACTATCCGCACCCGGATCCTCGTACTGCGGCAATCCCGGCGCGGCCGGTGCGTTGTTCGGCGTGGCGCCCGATGCGCCGCCCGACTCGCCCGGATCCTCGTAGTTCGGCAAGCCGCCCGGCATGGTCGGCGTAGCCGCCGGCACCGCGCCTGCTTCACCCGGCTCCGCATAGTTCGGCGCCGCGGCCGATGCCGACTGGCCGTGGTACGTGAGCGACTTGCGCTGCTGCAGGTACGCGTCGCGCACGAACGAATACGGATCGAGCGCGGCCTGCTTCAGCAGGTCGGTCGCGCCGAGCAGGTCCGAACGCGCGCTGATGAACTGCGCGATGTACATCGGATTGCGCGCGGCCGGCTCGATGTAGTTCAGCAGGTTGAAGCGCACGTCCACCGCGCGGCCGACGCCGTCGCGGATCGTGCTCGGCCCGAACACGGGCAGCACGAGATACGGGCCGGACGGCATGCCCCAGCGCGCCATCGTCAGCCCGAAATCCTGGTGATGCTTCGGCAGCCCGGCCGGCGTCGCGATGTCGATCAGGCCGGCGACGCCGAACACCGAGTTCATCGCCACGCGCATCAGATCCTGCGTCGCATCGGTGATGCGCAACTGCAGCAGGTTGTTCGCCATGTTGCCGAGATCGCCGAGGTTCGAGAAGAAGTTGCTGATCGCGGTGCGTACCGGCGTCGGCGTGACTTTCTGGTAGCCCTTCGCGATCGGCTGGGCGATGTTCGTGTCGACCGTGTCGTTGAACTTGTACATCGCCCGGTTCATCGGCTCGAGCGGGTCGTTGGGATTGCGGTTCGGTCCCGTCGCGCAGCCGGTCAGCATCGCGCTGGCGGCGACGGTCGCCGCAATGATTCGCACCTTATTCATTGATTCCTTGCGATTGGTTCTTGGCGCGTTTGACGCGCGGTTTGCCCATCAGGACGGGCTGGAACACCACGGCGCCGATCAGCGTACAGGTCAGGGCCAGCGCGAGCAGCTTGCCCATGCTCGACGTGCCCGGATGATGCGACAGCCACAGGCTGCCGAAGGCGGTCGCCGTCGTCGCGGCGCTGAACAGCACGGCATGCGTGAGGCTCGAATGCAGCAGCCCCGTCTGTCCCGCGCGCCACGCCATCACGAAATACACCTTGAACGCGACGCCGACGCCGAGCATCAGCGGCAGCGCGATGATGTTCGCGAAGTTCAGCGACATGCCGAGCACGACGCACATCTCGAGCGTCACGATGCCCGACACGAGCAGCGGCACCAGCGTGCGCAGCACGTCGCCGAAGCGGCGCAACGTGACCCACAGCAGGATCGTGATCGAGATGATCGACCACAGCGCCGCATGCAGGAACGCGTTGATGATCGTGTCGGCCGAATGCAGGATCGAGATCGGCCCGCCGGTCGCGCCCGGTTCCGCGGCCTTCACGGCCTTGGCGAAACGGCGCAGCATCGTGTCGTCGTTCGGGTCGACGCCCTTCGGCACCTTCGGCGAGATCTGCACGAGCGCGTGGCCGTCCGGTGCGACCCAGTCGCGCACGACTTGCGGCGGCAGCGATTCGCGCGTGATGTCCTGCGGCTGCAGCAGCGAAGCGAGCTGGTTGAGCGCGATGCGCAGCGTATCGGAGAACGCGCGTTCGGCACGGTCGCGCGTCGCGCTGTCGGCGGCGGCGAGCTTCGCGAGCGACGCGGACAGGTGCTGCGCGGCGGCGGCGCCCGGGCCGGGGTGATCTTCGGCTGCATAGCTCAGCAGATCCGACACGCGCTTGAGCGCGGCCACGCGTTGCGCGTCGGTCGCGGGCGGCGCGGCCGGCTGCGTCAGCGCGGGCAGCAGCTCGCTCGCGGCCGCGGCGATCGCCGCGCGCTTGGCCGGCTGGTCGGCGGGGATGAAGGTCGACAGCGTGGTCGTGCGGCCGACTTCGGGCAGCGCGTCGAGGCGCTTCGCGGCCGCATCGGCTTGCGCGAGCGACGGCGCGAGCAGCGTGACGTCGTTGACGGCGGCTTCCGGCGAATCCTTCAGCGCGAGCAGCGTCGCCATCGATTCGCTGTTCGGATCTTTCAGGTGCAGCGGGTTGAAGTCGAAATGCAGGAACGCGAGCAGTGGCAGCGCGCCGATCACGACCGCGAGCGTGCCGATCAGGATCGGCTTGCGGTGGCGATCGAGATAATCGTCGACCGGCGCGAGCCACGGAAAGCCCGGCGTCTTCGATTCGCCCGGCGGCGCGAACAGGCGCAGCAGCGCGGGCAGCAGCGTGAGCGTGGTCAGCAGCGCGACGAACATCCCGACGCCCGCGATCAGCCCGAGCTCGGACACGCCGCGATACGCGGTGGGGATGAACGAGAAGAAGCTCGCCGCGACGGCCGCGGTGGCCAGCGCGAGCGGCATGCCCATCGAGTGCGCGGCGCCGATCAGCGCGTGATCGATGCGCGAATCGCGGAAGCGTTCCTCGCGGTACTTCACGCCGTACTGGATCGAGAAATCGACGCCGAGGCCGACGAACAGCACCATGAACGCGACCGAGATCATGTTCAGCGAGCCGACCATCGCGAGGCCGAGCGCGGCCGTCACGACGAGGCCGACGAACAGCGTGACGAGCACCGAGCCGATCATCCGCTTCGAGCGCAGCGCGAGCCACAGGATCACGAGCACGGCGAGCAGCGTGAGCACGCCGTTGAGCGCGGCGCCGTCTTCGACCGACGCGAATTCGTCGTCGGCGAGCGGCTGTTCGCCGGTCAGGCGCACGGCCGCGCCGTAGCGCTTTTCGAGGTCGAGCGACCGGGCCGCGTCGCGGATCACCTGGCTCGTCGCCGCGCCGGCCTTCAGCGCGCCGTAGTTGACCACCGGCTGCACGGTGACGAACGCGCGCGCGGGCTGCCGCGCGGCATCGTTGTCGACCAGCGCGCGCCACGAGAACGCGGCCGGCTTGCCGGCCAGCACGTCGTCGACCGTCGCGGCGCTGCGCGCGAGCAGCTTCGCCATCGCGGGCAGCTTCACCTGGCCGGTCAGGAGCGGCTGGCCGAGCGTGGTGGACAGCGTGGTGGCGAGCCCGGTGAGGCTCGGGTTCTTCGCGAGTTCGTTGACGAGCGGGCGCGCGCTCGCGAGCTGCGCGGTCGTATCGGTGACGTCCTGCGGCGACAGGAACAGCAGCCCGTTGTGCTCGAAGAACGGTCCGCCGCCCGGCTCGGCGACCGGGCCGATGCGGCCGGCGGCGGCGTCCTTCTGCAGCGCTTCGGTCAGCGCGTGCGCGGCGGCCGTCGCGAATTCGGGCGCGGGCGCCTCGACGACCGCGAGGATCGTGCCGTTGCGTTGCGGGAACGCCTTGTCGACGGCTTGCCCGAGCGCGGCCCATTGCGGCTCCGCATCGACGAGCTTGCTGATGTCGGTGTTGATCTTGAAATGCTGCGCGACGTAGACGCCGCTGAAGGCGGCGATGACGAGCGACAGGACGACGACCCAGACGGGGCGGCGCACCGACCACGCAACGAGTCGGACGATGAGAGATGTCACCATGTGGCGGTGGGGAGCGGCTGGCAAGGGCAAAGTAGCCAAGTATACCGGCGCGGGGCGGCGACGGTCGTGACGTTGGGGAGATTCGGGGCGGGAAGGATATTTGCTCGCGACGTTGGAATCGGATCGCGCGGCCGGTCCATTTGTATGGGGATATTTACATAATCGGCGCGGCGCTGCGCCGCCACGCCGCCGCGCGCTTGTGACAAACGGCGCTGAAAGGTAACAGTCGGTCACCGGGCGGCAACGGGGCGTCAGGCCCGGTATACTTTGCTCCACCGGCCGATGCAAAGAGCCGGCCGTTTTTTCCCATCGAGTGCGAAATTCGTATGAAACGTCATCTGTTTGCTTTCGTCGCGGCGGCCGCCGTGTCGGTTTCCGCTTTCGCGCAGAGCGCGCCGGTCGATGTCGTCCGCACGGCGGTCGAGGGTACCGTCAACGCGATGAAGGCCGATCCGGCCGCGCGCGGCGGCGACATGGCGAAGATCACGCAGGTCGTCGAGCAGCGCTTCCTGCCCGTGACCAACTTCGAGCGCACGACCCGCATCGCGGTCGGCGACGCGTGGAAGCAGGCCACGCCGCAACAGCAGCAGGAGCTGTACAAGCAGTTCCGGTTGCTGATGACGCGCACCTATGCCGCGTCGCTCGCGCAGCTCGGCGGCCAGGACGCGAAGTTCTCGTTCAAGGCCGGCGGCGCGTCGGGCGCCGATGCGCTGGTGCAGTCGACGGTGACGACGCCGGGCGACAGCCAGTCGGTCGGCTATCGTCTCGGCAAGGTCGGCAACGACTGGAAGATCTACGACATCGACATGTCGGGTGCGTGGCTGATCCAGGTCTACCAGGGCCAGTTCAAGAGCCAGCTCGCGACGGGCGGGATCGACGGCCTGATCGCGTATCTGCAGAAGCACAATTCGCGGACCAACTGACGACCGCTGCAAGGCTGCGGTCGGGATGGACGAAGGGCGCCCTCGGGCGCCCTTTTTTCATCGGTGCGCCCGGCAGGGCGCACTCACTTGGGGGTGAAAGTCCCCTACACACCCGGCAAGGGGAAGTGTTAGCCAGAGGCAAGGGTTCCCCGGGCGACTGGGGGTCTGGAGGAAGTCCGAGGCAAAGCGCTGGCCTGACGAACAGGAAGCGGATGAGGCGTCGTATCGGGGTGAGGCAGCCGATATTGCCAAAGCCCAATACTTGCACGGAGCGATGCGACGTAGATCCGACGGGCATAAGCGTGAAGGTGGGTGCGTCATACCCAATGGGATGGACGCCCCCACTCGTAACGGCATCAATGTGCCAAAGTGGAAGTGTCGAGCAACCACTTGAACCGAGGGGAGCGTCATCATGCAGATTACGACGATAGGCATCGATCTGGCAAA
>NZ_JAKWFH010000064.1:0-40286 GCF_029522185.1 Burkholderia sp. IO2
CCAGCACGGCAACCGTGCGTTTTGTACTCAGTCACGGGCTCCAACACCCAAGCGCGGGGCAAACTGCACGGTCTCGTCTGGCTACCACCAGACTTTACCGTACTGGTCAGTACTGAACATACAAGCGCACGGCGCGCAGGCAGCATTGAAAAAGCCCGGTTGGCGACCTGCCACCGGGCTTTTTCATGCGGGTCGCGCATGCGGATCAGCGCGATGCGAGCGGATTCTTCTGCCCGATGTCGACGACCAGCGTGCCGTCCGGCAGCATCCGCACCGAGCCCTGCGCGACCTGGCTGCGGTATCCGTACAGGTCGAACCGCATCGGGCCCGCCTCGGCCGAATTCCGGATCAACGCGCGCACGTTCAGTTCGAGCACGTTGAACATCTTCATGTCGCCGCCTTCCATCCACATGTAGCTCGGTGCATCGATCTGCGGCCGCTTCGGCGTGGGTGCACCCGCTGCGCGCCGGAACGTGAGACGCAAGCCGTCGCGTTCGACCGTTGCCTGGCCGAGCTTGCCGTTCAGCACGGGCGGCGGGAACACGGTGTACTGGTCGAGTACGAGCGTGTCGCCGCGCAGTTCCGCGCCGCGTCGGCGCAACGGCGTCAGCGACGCGAGCTCGATGCCGAGCGAGCGCAGCAGCGTCGCCTGCGGGATGCCGAGCACCGACACCTGCGACGGCTTGAAGGCGAGGTGCCGGTCGTCGAGCACCGTCAGCGAGCCCTTCATGTCGGTGGGCAGCCAGACCCCCGGTACGTGATTCCACAGCTTGATGCCGCCCTGGACGCGCAGGTTCTGCCCGTCCGCGCTCAGTTGCAGGTCGTTCAGCGAACGCGGCGAATAGTCGAGCAGGTAGTTGTTGAAGAGCGCCGACATCGCCTTCCACGATTCGACGACCGTGCCGCCGAGAATGCGGATGTCGTACTGGTTCGGATCGTCGAGATCGACTGGTTCGCCGGGCCGTCTCGACACGAGTTCCACGTCGAGATCCTCGACATGAAAGCCGATATCGCCGGACAGGTTGAAGTCGACGTTGCGCAGATGGATCGTTGGGTTGCGGTTCGACACGTGCCGTTCGTTGAACGGCGTCGTCGACGTGCGCCGCATCGCGACCTTCTGCATGCCGGGCCGCATCGCATCCGCAGCGAGCGCGTACGCTTCCCAGTGCTGGCGCACGTCGCGCAGCGCAGTCTGCTGCGCGGCGAGGAAGCTGTCGTTCAGGCGCGCCGCCGCGTTGCCGAGCAGCGCGCCGCTCGCCGGGCCCGTATACGAAGGCATCCGGATCGCCATCGCGCCGCTTTCGTCGAAGTTGAAGTAACCGGCCGACACCTGGTCGCGATAGTGATACAGGTCGAACACGAACGTCTGCTCGCGCTTCGACGAATCGACCGGACCGATCAGGATGTCGGCGTTCATCGGCATCGAGCGCATGAACTTCACGTCGCCGCCGCGGATGTACATCGCCTGCTGCGGGGCATTCGCCGGCATCGCGAAGCCGGCATGCGTGCCGTCGTCGAGCTTCAGGTCGAGGCCTGCCGGCGTCACGCGCACGGCGGTGATCGTGAGCTTCAGGCGCGGTGGCGGCATCAGCTTGTCGACCGCCATCACGAGATCGTCGCCGGCAAGTTGCGCGATCGGGGTCTGCACCTTCAGCAGGTCGGCCATCTTCACGTTGGCCGCGCGCATCACCGGCTGCGCGTTGATACCCGACACGCGTACGCCGGTCGGGTGGAACACGAGCTGGCTGCCGTCGCGGATCGCGAGCGTGCCGGTCAGCGAGAACGGTACCCAGCCGTCGCGCTGCATCTCGCCTTGCAGATGGATCACGCCGTCGCCGGCCGACACCGCGAGCTTGCGCAGCGGCGCGTTGCGATAGCCGAAGATGTAGGTGTTGAAGAGGGCGGTCAGCTTCGCGTTGTCGAGCGTCACCGTGCCTTCATGTACGTCGATCTCGAAGCTCGTCGGATCGTCGAAGACGATCGGCGCGCCGGCCTGCGTCGGCACGAGCGTGGCCGACAACTGGTGGATGAAGAAGCCGAGGTTGTTGACGATGCGGAAATCGACGTCGCGCAGGAACGTCATCGCGCCGTTCTGGCCCGAGTCGCGCAGCGTGAACGGGCGCGGCTGCGTGAGGCTGATCGATGCGAGCGACGGCACGGTGCGCGCGATCTGCTGTTCGCGCGCGAGCCGCTCGGCCTTGGTGCGTTCGATCTTCGTCGATGCGATGGACGTGTTGCTGTCGCGCTGCGCGGCCGATTCCGCGCAGCCGGTGCAGAGGACTGCAAGCGCCAGCGCGCCGCAGCCGAACACGCGGGACGTCGTGGGCGATCCCGGGGCGACCGTGCGTCGCAGGCCGGAAAACCAGTCGAAAATTGCCAAAGGCGAGCGATGGCCGCGCCGGACCGCATTCCGCATCGTCTGTCTCCATGTCTTGTCTTGATCGACGGCGGCGCGCGCGACTGCACGGCGCGAGCGTCGATGCCGTGCAGTGTGTCATAGCGCGCTAGAGCGGCGTTACCAAACAACGGACGCCCGGGCGCGGGGCGCCGGCGGGCGGCCAGACAACGGATTCGCGGTGGATGGACGGCCGTATCAAACGGCCGTTTGGTTTGTGCGGGCCGGCGGTCGGCGTCTTTCGAGGCAGCCCTGAAAAACCGCGGCCGGCCTTGGCCGGCGCGGGTTTCACCGGATGCGCACAGCAACGGCCGGTCAGACCAGCAGGCGCTCCCGGATCGCGTTTTGCGTGGCCGGATCGAGTTGCAGGCCGCTCTCGAGGTACGACGCCATCGAGCCGTACGACGTCACGACCTGATCGAAGGCCGCCTGCAGATAGTCGGCGTGTGCGCCTTGCAGTGCGGTCATCATGTCCGCCGCGTTTTGTCCGCCGGCTTGTCGGGCGTGGGCGACCGAAGCGGCGATATCGGCTGCGCTATAGACGTTGGTCAGCAGGTAGTCGGCCAGAATCGTTTGCCCGGAGATGCCGAGGATCGAGTGCAGAATGGCGGTCGCCCAGCCGGTGCGATCCTTGCCCGCCGTGCAGTGGAACACCAGATTGTCGCCGCTGCCCGCGAAGCCGGTGAACAGCGCGTGGTAGCTGGCGTGCGCGCTGTCCGACGTGACGAATGCGCGATACATGCTCAGCATGAATGCCGTCGCGGTCGCGCCGCTCGTCGGAATCGGGTCGATACTGGCGGCCCCGAGCACGTTGAGGTTTTGCCAGGCGGCGCCGGCGAGCGGTACATCGGGTTGCGTCTTGATCTCGGCGGGCGTGCGCAGGTCATCGACCTGCGTGATGCCGAGCGTGCCGACGGTCGCGACGTCGGCGGCGGACAGCGCGAGCGCGGGCGAGCGATAGATCGCGCCTTTCTTCATCTTCGCGCCGCTGGTCGTCACGTAGCCGGTTCCGTCCGGCCCGGCCGTGTCGCGAAAGTTCGACGCGGACGCCAGCCGCGGCGTCGTGACCGGCGCGACCGCTATCGCGTCGCCGCCGCATGCCGACAGCAGCGACGCGCTTCCCAGCGCGATGCCGATCGTGCCGGCGCCCAGCCGGAGAAAATGTCGACGGGAAATTTCGTTTTTCTGATGCATTCGATGCCCTGTGTCGGAGACGGTTACCAGGCGTCGCGACCGCGGTGCCGCTGCCCGCGCGCGACATGGCAAGGCCGGGGCGAGCCGGGTCGATCGGCATGCAGTCGGACGGCTTGCCGGGCACGTCGATCTCGCGCCGGCTTACCGCACGGTAGCGATTTGCCGTGAAGCGGCCATCGTCCTTTTCGATTAGGGGCGAATGCCGGGTAGCGGCGCGGCCCCGGGCATCGACCGATACGCGCGGCGATGGCGGCGAGGTAAGATCGGCATCAGTGGCGGGTTCGATATCACGACACGGCAGCCATCACGGGGAAGCGCCATGGACCTGAAGGAAGTCGACGTACTCGGTGCGGGGGTGGGCGATCACTGGTACTACGCGTCGAAGGCGAGCGCGATTCGCCGGTTCCTGGGCGCGTCGGGCGCGAACCGGATACTCGACGTCGGTGCGGGCTCCGGTTTTTTCTCGAAGCATCTGCTCGAACGCACGCAAGCGACGGAAGCGTGGTGTGTCGATACGAGCTATGCCGACGACAGCGACGGCGAGGCGGCCGGCAAGCCCATCCACTTTCGGCGCGCCGTCGATCGATTCGATGCCGATCTCGTGTTGCTGATGGACGTGCTCGAGCATGTCGACGACGACGTCGGGCTGCTGACGCAGTACGTGCAGGGTGCGCCGTCGGGCAGCCGGTTCCTGATCACGGTGCCCGCGTTCCAGTTCCTGTGGAGCGGCCACGACGATTTCCTCGAACACAAGCGCAGGTATACGCTCGGCGGCCTCGAGGGCGTGGTGCGGCGTGCCGGGCTCGACGTCGAGCACGGCGCCTATTATTTCGGCCTCACGTTTCCGCTCGCGGCCGCGTTGCGGCTGGGCGAGCGGGCGCGTTCGCAGCCGCGCGAGCCTGCGTCGCAACTGCGTCGTCATCATCCGTTCGTCAACGGCTTGCTGAAGACGATCTGCCGCATCGAGCTGCCGATGTTCCGCTTCAATCGCGTCGCCGGCCTGACGGTCATCTGCGTCGCACGCAAGCGGTGACGACGATGCGCGGTGAGTGCCGCGGATTGCCTGCATCGCCGCCATCACGCCAAAAAATTGCACGAGAACATTCACAAAATGCATGCGACCCGTTCTAAATCGGGAAACTGTCTGTTATAATTTTTTTCTTTCGGGGCGTAGCGCAGCCTGGTAGCGTACCTGCATGGGGTGCAGGTGGTCGGAGGTTCAAATCCTCTCGCCCCGACCAGACAAGAACCCGCGTCAGCTCAAGCTGACGCGGGTTTTTTCTTGGCCGCCGCTTTTTTGCACATAGCAACGCGGCCCCGGTAAAATGCAAGGTTGATCCACGGAAAGCGCCGTGATTTAGCGGAAGAGGATTCCCCGAACATGACTGATCTTCGTCTTACCATGCGGTTCGCTGCAGTGCTCGCCACCGGCGCGCTCGTCGCCGGTTGCGGTACGTCGTCGCCCACGAAAGTGGACTACAAGAGCGATTCGAAATCGAAGGAAGCGTCGCTCGCAGTGCCGCCCAACATGCTCGACGAGACGGCCGATCAGCGTTCGCTGCCGCCCCAGGGCGGCGCGACTTCCCTGTCCGCGCTCCAGCAGGTCCAGCAGGCCGCGCCTGCGCTGGACACCGTCGCGCCGGCCGTCGCCGGCATGCATATCCAGCGCGACGGCACCGAAAGCTGGCTCGTGATCGACGGCAAGCAGCCGGCCGCGATCTGGCCGCAGGTTCGCCGTTTCTGGCAGGAGCAGGGCTTCCTGCTCGTCGTCGACCAGCGCGACAAGGGCGTGATGGAAACCGACTGGAACGAAACCCATCCGCAGATCAACGACGGCTTGATCCGCAGCGTGATCTCGAAGGCGATGGGCAATTCGTATGTGACGGCCGAGCGCAACAAGTACCGCACGCGTCTCGATTCGGCGCCGAACGGCGGCACCTACGTGTTCATCAGCCAGAAGGGCATGCGCGAGGCGATCACCGGCGCGAACAACGATTCGAGCAAGTGGGAACCGAAGCCGAACGATCCGGCGCTCGAGACGGAATACCTGAAGCGGCTGATGGCCGTGCTCGCGCAGAACGAGCAGCGCGCGAAGAACGGCGAACCGCCGATCGCGAACATCAAGGACAACGCGGTCTCGAAGGACAAGAAGGCCGATGCCGACGCGTCGTCGAAGGCTGCCGCGGCGATCGCTGCGCAGAACGTCTCGCGTACGTCGGCGCAAGGCAATGACGCGGCCGAAGCGGCCGTGCCGTCCGAAGTCACGCTCGGCGAGCCGTACGACCGGTCGTGGCTGCACGTCGGTCTCGCGCTCGATCGCGCGAATTTCACCGTCGACGATCGCGATCGCACGAAGGGCCTGTATTTCGTGCGCTATGTCGATCCGAAGGATCTGAGCTCGGCCGAGCAGGGCTTCTGGAGCCAGCTGTTCCACGGCAAGAAGGAAAAGCAGGCGAAGCAGTATCGCGTCAACGTGAAGGCGCTTACGGCCGATCAGACGCGTGTCGCGGTCGTCGACGATTCGGGCGCAATCGATTCGTCGTCGGCCGCTCGCCAGATCATGGGGTTGCTCGTGAATCAGCTCCGCTGATCCCGGCGTCTCCGCACCCTTGAAAAGCCCGCCATTCGGCGGGCTTTTTTCATGTCCGCTCGCCAGCGTGTGCGCATGTTCGGCGGGGCCCGTCCCTTCTCGTGACGTTACGTAACATCCGCGCGTTACGACGACAGAACACGTGTCACATTGTCGTCGATCTAAAAATTTTTCCTTATAAATCAATGGAATATTGCGCGTGTAATGCCTGGCACGAAACCTGCTTTATAGGTTTGAATCGTTAGAACAGGGAGGACGGCGTCAGGGACCGGGAATGCGCGGCGAGCGCATGAACAACGGGATCGACGCCTTCACATGCCGACGCGCCAAGCGTCGGCGCAACAGATGATGGTCCGCGCCAGCGTGCGGATCTCGATGGCCCCGTCGCCTATCCTCGTAGGGCGACGGTTTCGCCCGCGCTTCTCTGAAGCGCGGGCTATTTTTTTGGTGCCGTCGCCATGTCGTATCCGGGTAGCCGATGTGCGGCGCGGGATTCGCGTATTCTCGGACTTTTTCGGATGAAGGAGGCGGGAATGGCGGAAATTGCAGTCGTGGCGCTGATCGTGGCGAAGCCGGGGGCCGAGGAAAAACTGCGCGCCGTGCTCGAGGGAATCGTCGAGCCGACCCGCAACGAAGCCGGCGCGTTGCAGTACGACCTGCACCGCGATCTGAAGGAGCCCGCGCGGTTCGTATTCGTCGAGCGTTGGGAGAGCGAGGAGGCGCTGGCCGCTCATGCGCGTTCCGCGCATATTCTCGCTTATCGCGAAGCGGCCGCGGACTGGATCGAGCGTTCCGAAATCCGCGTGCTGTCGAAGCTCCTCTGAGTCTGAGCCGGGTGGGGCGACCGGACGTGTCCGGTCGCGGCGGCGCGTCAGTGCGACGCGCTGGGTACGTCGAGAATCAGGATGATCGTCCAGTCTGCGTCGCCGTCATGGTGATACTGGCGCTCGGCAACGATGAACGGTTGCTGCTTGCCTTGCGGGCCGAGGAACAGCACGTCGCCCTCCATCGGCAGGCACTCGATCGGCGGCAGCGCGAGGAACGCGTCGTCCGAGCCGCGGGGCATCAGTTGCTTGATCTTGCGAGTGGCGGCTTCGGTCCACTCGATGTCGAGTTGAATGTTGCTCATGCTGTCCTCCGCACCGGGGTGCGCACGGGTGGAAAATTTCGGTGCGCGACTTTAGCACAGCGCGCGGGCGCCGCAACCAAAAAAGCCGAACCCGGTTGCCCGGATTCGGCTTTTCGCTGATGCGGTGCCGCCGAACTTACTGGCTGGCAGCGTCTGCAGCCTTTGCCTTCTTGCCGGCCTTCTTCGCAGCTGCCTTGTGATGCGCAGCCTTCTTGCCGTGGTGATGCTCTTCCTGCGCCGCCGGCTGAGCCGCTTCGGCCGCTTGCTGCTGTTGCAGCGCTTGTGCACGCTGCTCGATCTCGGCGATCTTGGCCGGATCGGTGATGGTCTGGATCTGCGTGCTCTCTTGCGCATACGCTGCGCCAGTCAGCGCCGACATCGCTACCAGGATAGCCAGGGACGTCTTCTTCATTGCTTTACCTCCGCTAAGTGGTGATGAACCCGAGTGTTGCCGTTTTGTCTGGCGACTGCAATCGAGTGCGTGTCGAGTGTAACAAAAGTGACGGATCAATGTGCACCGGATCGCCGCACGACGCAAGGCCCCGTTGAAGTCGCGCAACACTTCGCGCGGTTCGTCACGCGCCTGCCATCCAGCGGAGTGCGGCGATTTCCGCGCCGTCGTCAAAACCAGCCGAGCCAACGATACACGTGGAATTGCGCGATCCCGACCAGCTCGTGCAGCGCGTGTTCGGCGTTGGCCACATTGCGCCAGCGCGGCAGCCACCCCGTCTGCGCGCGCCGGAGATTCGCATAAACGGGTTGCGGATCGATGCCGAAGCGGCGGAAATCGAGCAGCGCCCGGCGCATCTGGTACGACGACGTGACGAGAATGCGCGCGTCGTCATACTGTGAGCGTAGTATAGACGCAGTGAATTTCGCGTTTTCGTAGGTTGTACGGCTGTTCGGTTCGAGCACGAGGTCGGCCGGCGCCACGCCTTGCGCGACGAGCTGGCGCCCGTAGACGGCCGCCTCGGTATCGCCGTGATGCTGCGGATCGCCGCCCGACATCACCACGGTGCAGCGTTCGGCCTGCTGCCGGCACGTACGATAGAGCGCCGCAATCTTGCGGATGCGCGCGGCGCCGTCGGGCGGCGGCTGCAATCCGGCATCGGTGCGAAGCGTGCCGGCGCCGATGAGGATCAGCGTGGTTCGTCCATGCATGTCGGGATGCTCGACCGGCGTGACGCCGGCCTCGCTCCAGGCGATCAGCGGCGCGGCGAGCCAGCCCGTCGCGAGCAGCCAGAACAGCGCAGCGGCGACGATCGAAATGGTTCGACGCCGCTTGCGGCAGAGCATGAAACCGATGAAGAGAAGTACAAATGAATCGAACAGAATCAATTTGATTGGGGTATGGTGTCTTTTTATGGACGGCTGACGATCCGGCCCTGACGCGACGCCGAACAACGTCGGCCTCCAGAATCGGTGGCGGTTTCGGCGGGCGGAGACCCCGCCCGGCGCGCCGCTTCGCATTGTCGCTGCACTTTAAGAAAGAATCGAGATGGCCACGTATTCCAACGAAGCGGTGCTCGACGCATTGAGACGAGTGCAGTACCGCCAGGTACCGTGGGCACGCCGCCCGGGCGTGTTCGAGTATCTCCGTTCGCTCGGGCTGATGGACACGGTCAGGCAGAAGACCGTTGCCCCCGCACCGGGCTTCCATGCACCGGTCGACATCGCCGTACTGACCGACAGCGGTCGAGCCGAATTCTCGCGCCTCGAGCGCGACGAGAAATTACTGTCCTGGACTGATCGCCGCATGGACGACTACGCATTGAGCGAAGCGAGCGCCGTGGCGATTCTCGAAAGCCGCCTGTAGCGGTTCTTCATCCCGCCCCGTGCATCGCCGCGGCAGGCCGGCGACGCAAAAAAAGCCCGTATCGCGAGGATACGGGCGTACCGGATACTTTTGCTGCTGCCACGCTGTGCTCATGGCAACGATGTGACTCGCTGCATGCGGCGCAGTTCCCGGATGCGGGCATTTTCTTTGGCGAAACGTCGAAATCGGCAGGACTACGGATGACGCGGCACGCCCGGCGGCTGCGAGCCGATCCGCGCCCGTGCGTTGCTCGCGATGTCGCCACGCAAGTCGCCGCGCGGCACGGTTTGCCGGCTGGACGAGTTGGCGGACGGCGGCTGGCGGAGGGTGTTGCGATGATCCTGCTGGCGATGGGGCGGCTTCACGCGATCGTCGGCATGGACAGGAGCGGCGAGCGCCACGGAAACGACAATGCCGCATGCAACGAGCAGTGACATTGTTTTCATGGCGGGGCTCCCTTCAAGCCGTCCGTGCGGCCTGTTGATATGTCGCTAAGGTAAGCGTGGGAGTGCAGGCTTGCTGTAAATAATAGTAAATAGATGTTTCGCGGCACGACAACGGTAATCGACGGCAAGACATGCGTCGCGACAAAGTCGCATCGCAGAAAGAAACCGGGCGGCCGAAGCCGCCCGATCGAGCATGCGTTACGCCATCTTGACGGGCGCGCGCCAGGATTCCGGGTTGGTCCAGAAGGCGCCGCGCAGCCGGTCGCGGCTCGGCGGGGCAGGCGGCTTCGCCGCGCTTGCGCCGATGCGTCCGCGCAGCGAGATTTGCCGACCGCTCGTGCCGAGTCGCTTCACGATCTCGGCGAGCGTGCCGTCGGCCTGCCATTCGTCGAAGCGGCGGCGGCAGGTCGGCGGGGACGGATAGCGGCCCGGCAGTTTCGACCAACCTTCACCCGTCGACAGTACCCACAGTACGGCGTTGACCACCGACCGGGCTTCCACGCGGGGACGGCCGCGCCGCTCACTCCGTGCGGGCTCCGAGCAAAACAGACCCTCGACCAGCGCCCACTCGTTATCTCTCAAATCGTCGAACAGCATCATGTCCTCACCTCAGCGAAGCTAACTCCGGTGCGCTGCCCTGCGCCGCGCACTCTTCAGGCACTCGATCGGCGAGTGCCGGGTGGGGGCGTCCGGTTGGCCGGCAGCGGCGTTTCTGCTCTTCCGTCCGACGAAACCTGTGCCCTGTGCGCCAGGTAATGCACGAAGCGTGCCATGTCGGAGGTGAATTCCTCGAGAGCCGCTTGGCAGCGAGCTAACGGCTAAGTCAGCTAGGGGCGTATAAGACGCCAAAATAACCCGGCAGCAAATCGGGACAATCACCAATCTTGTGCAATTCGCCCGTGTCACGTGCGTTTGCGAACGTATTGCACCGCAGCGAAACATGTGCGGCGGGTGCCGGATTCGTTCGCCGAAGCCGGGTTCGCACATTAAAATCGCGCATCGATATCGACGATTGATGAGGTCAGGAGATGAACGTTACGCTGCGCCAGCTTCGCGTATTCATCGAAGTCGCGCGGCTCAGGAGCTTCAGTCGGGCGGGGGACGAGATCGGGCTCACGCAGTCCGCGGTCAGCCGCTGCGTGCGCGAGCTCGAGGCCGAACTCGGGCTGAAGCTGATCGACCGCACGACGCGCGACGTGCAACTGACCGACGTCGGCGCGAACCTGATCGCGAGCGTGTCGCGCCTGCTCGACGATCTCGACGACACGCTGCGCGAGATTCGCGAAATAGGGGAGCAGCGTCGCGGGCGCGTGATCGTCGCGGCAAGCCCGACGATCGCATGCAGGCTGATGCCGCGCGTGGTGGCGTCGTGCGAGCGCCAGTTCCCGTTCGTGACGCTCGGCCTGCGCGACGACGTGCAGAGCGACGTGCTGCGCAAGGTGAAGTCGAGCGAAGTCGACTTCGGCGTCGTGATCGGGCCGCTGACGGTCGCCGATCTCGTCTGCGAGCCGCTGATGACCGATTCGTTCTGCCTTGTCGCGCGCGCCGACCATCCGCTCGCGGCGCGGGCCGAGGTGCCGTGGACGGCGCTGGACGGCGAGCGCCTCGTGCTGCTCGATCATGCGTCGGGCAGCCGGCCGCTGATCGATGCGGCGCTGGCCACGCATCGCGTGAACGCGACGGTCATGCAGGAACTCGGGCATTCGGCGACCGTGTTCGGGCTGGTCGAGGCCGGTGTCGGCGTGAGCGTGCAGCCGTGGCTGTCGCTGCCGCTGCCCGCCGGCTCGACGCTCGTCGCACGGCCGCTCACGCCGCGCACCGAGCGTACCGTCGAGCTGGTGCGTCGTCGCGACCGGTCGTTGTCGCCCGCCGCGCAGGCGATCTGGGAACTCGTGCGGCAGATGCCGGCGAGGGCCGAGGATCTCGACTGACGCTTGCCAACGTGCGCGGTCCGGCTTGCCGGCCGGTACACTACGCGGATCGTGTTCCTGGGCGGTGGTGCTCGATGACGCAATCCGCAGGTTTTTTCCCGGCAAACGACGAGCCGGCGGCGCGTGCCGCGGTGCAGGCGCTGCGTCCGTCGCTGATCCGCGAGGTCGCAAACGCCGGCTTCGGCGTGCCGGACATGCTGCCGTTCTGGTTCGGCGAATCCGATCGCGTGACGCCGGACTTCATCCGCGACGCCGCAGCGGCCGCGCTGCGCGACGGCACGACCTTCTACACGCACAATCTCGGCACGGCGCCGCTGCGCGACGCGATCGCGACCTATGTCGGCGCGCGTCACGGTGCGACGCCGGCGGACACGGTGGCCGTGACGAGTTCGGGTGTGAGTGCGCTGATGCTGGCTGCGCAGATGCTGGTCGGGCCGGGCGAGCGGGTCGTCGCGATCACGCCGCTGTGGCCGAATCTCGTCGAGATTCCGAAGATCCTCGGTGCACAGGTCGACTGCGTGCCGCTCGACTATGGCGACGCGGGCTGGCAGCTCGATGTCGGCCGGTTGCTCGCGGCGCTGACGCCCGATACGCGGATGCTGCTGATCAATTCGCCGAACAACCCGACCGGCTGGACGATGTCGCGCGACGATCAGCAGGTCGTGCTCGCCCATTGTCGCCGTCACGGCATCTGGCTGGTCGCCGACGAGGTGTACGAGCGGCTTGCATTCGGCGACGGCGGCGCGCCGTCGTTCCTCGATATCGCGTCGCGCGACGAGCGCGTCGTGGTCGTCAATTCATTCTCGAAGGCGTGGGCGATGACGGGCTGGCGGCTCGGATGGCTGATTGCGCCGGCATCGATGATGGGCGACCTGTCGAAGCTCGTCGAATACAACACGTCGTGTGCGCCGGGCTTCGTGCAGGCCGCGGCCGAGGTCGCGTTGCGCGACGGCGAGCCGTTCGTGCGGTCGTTCGTCGCGGCGCTGCGCGACGCGCGCGATCACCTGGTTGCCGCGCTGCGGACCCTGCCGGGCGTCGAGGTGCCGCCCCCGCCGGGCGCGATGTACCTGTTCCTGCGGCTGCCGGGTGCGGCCGACAGCCTGGCGTTCTGCACGACGCTGGTGCGCGAAGCGGGGCTCGGCCTTGCGCCCGGGCGCGCATTCGGCCCGGAGGGAGAAGGGTTCGTGCGCTGGTGCTACGCGTGCGATCCGGCGCGGCTCGATGCGGGCGTCGAGCGGCTGCGCCGGTTCCTTGCACGCGGCACGGGCGCCCGCTGAAGCGGGGCCGGAGCGGGCGCGCCGCCCGGGCGGCGGCCTGTTCCACTCATCTTTACGCACCGGGCAATTTTGCGTAATATGGCGCTCAGTCACGCGGTTCCGTCGTTGAGCCGTGCTGTTCCGTCCGGTTTGGGCCTGGCCTGAAGTTGGTTCGCCGCCCCCGGTTCGTGCTCCCATCAATATGACCGATCAGAATCGGGCGAGCGCGTCTTCCGTTCCTTTCGTCTGTTTGTTGATCCGGTTCGTTTGACCACAGGGTCTGGCCTAGCTGCATGAATACCCAAGAGGCGAAGATCGTCCTCGAGACTGCTTTGATCTGCGCGCAGGAACCGCTGAAGCTCGGCGATTTGCGCAAGCTCTTTGCCGACGGCGTGTCGGCTGACACGGTCCGCACGTTGCTCGAAGATCTGAAACAGGATTGGTCCGGTCGCGGTGTCGAACTGGTGGCGTTGGCGACCGGATGGCGCTTTCAGAGCAAGCCGGCGATGCGTCATTATCTCGATCGCCTGCATCCCGAGAAGCCGCCGAAATATTCGCGCGCGGTGCTCGAAACGCTCGCGATCATCGCGTACCGGCAGCCCGTCACGCGCGGCGACATCGAGGAGATTCGCGGCGTCACGGTCAATACGCAGGTGGTCAAGCAACTCGAGGATCGCGGCTGGATCGAGGTGATCGGTCATCGCGACGTGCCGGGGCGTCCGGCGCTGTATGCGACGACCAAGCAGTTCCTCGACGATCTCGGCCTGAAGGCGCTCGACGACCTGCCGGCGCTCGAAGAGCCGGCCGCGAACATCGAGGCCGCGCTGCTCGCGCAGCAGGCCATGGATTTCGACGGTGACGTGCCGGTGGCCGACGATGCGGCGGGCGACGTACCGCGGGCACTGGCGAATGAAGTGCCCGCCGGCGAGTCGGCCGAGGCCTCCGGCGATGCCGCGGCCGACGTCGCGTCGACGCAGGAAATGCCGAGTCGCGATACGCTCGATGCTGATCGCGGGCAAACGGAGCAGACGGAACAGGTTGGCGCCGAAGCAGTGCCGACCGATGTGCAGCCCGAGCCGCAGCCAGCGGATTGGAGCGAGGAAGATCGCAAGCCGGCCGCCGAAGCGGCTGCCGGAGACGGAGCGGAAGCGGCCGGCGACATGCCGGGCGGGGCCGATCAGGCCGACGCCTCCCGTTCCCGTCCCGCGGACGACGAGACGCTGGACGACACGTCCGACAGTCTCGCGGATGCCGTACGAAGCGCCAGTGCGCCCATCGGCGCCGACGCGCTGCCGGACGACGAAGCAGAACCCGAACAGCGTCGCGCCTGATCGCGGCCAACTTCTTGCCGCGCCCGCGCCGGGCGCGAGACCTGACATTTTGAGGTTGTTTTGACAGATATCCACGATATTGAATCGTCCGCGCCTGCCGTGCAGGCAGCGCGTGCCGACGATGCGCCGGAGCAGGATGCTTCGGCCGCGGGTGGCGACGAGCGTCCCCGCCGCGGTCTGCGGCGCGGCCCGCGCAGCCTGATCGCGCGGCGTCGCGCGGCGGCCAAGTCGAAGGGCGCCGAAGGCGAGCAGCAGGGTGCCGAGGGCGCGGATGCGCAGCCGGCCGAGGCCGCCGATGCGCCGCCGGCGCGTGCGCCGCGCAAGGAAGGTGCGGCCAAGGGCGGTCGCAAGCCGGCCGGCAAGCGCGAAAGTGCGGCCAAGGGCGGTCAAGGCGGCCAGGGCCGTCGCGGTGCATCGAAAGCCGAAGGTGGCGCGGCGAAGGCTGTGGAAGGCGATGCGTCCCAGGACGAACTGTTCGCGTACGTGACGTCGCCCGCCTTCGACGCGGACAACTCCGCGGGCGGTAGCGGCGTGCGTGCGCCGATGCTGCGTCGCGGCCGCAACCAGCCGGCGAACAAGCGCGTGCTGTCGCCGGACGACGACGCGCCGAAGCTCCACAAGGTGCTGGCGGAAGCGGGCATGGGCTCGCGCCGCGAAATGGAAGAACTGATCGTTGCCGGCCGCGTGTCGGTGAACGGCGAGCCCGCGCACATCGGCCAGCGGATCATGCCGACCGACCAGGTGCGGATCAACGGCAAGCCGGTCAAGCGCAAGCTGCCGAACAAGCCGCCGCGCGTGCTGCTGTATCACAAGCCGACCGGCGAGATCGTCAGCCACGCGGATCCGGAAGGTCGTCCGTCGGTGTTCGACCGCCTGCCGCCGATGAAGACGGCGAAATGGCTGGCGGTGGGCCGCCTCGACTTCAATACCGAAGGCCTGCTGATGCTGACGACCTCCGGCGACCTCGCGAACCGCTTCATGCATCCGCGTTACAGCGTCGAGCGCGAGTACGCGGTGCGTGTGGTCGGCGAGCTGGCCGAAGGCATGCGGCAGAAGCTGCTGCACGGGGTCGAGCTCGAAGACGGTCCGGCGAATTTCCTGCGCATCCGCGATGGCGGCGGCGAAGGCACGAACCACTGGTATCACGTCGCGCTGGCCGAAGGCCGCAACCGTGAAGTGCGCCGGATGTTCGAAGCGGTCGGCTTGATGGTGAGCCGGCTGATCCGTACGCGTCACGGCCCGATTCCGCTGCCGCGCGGCCTGAAGCGTGGTCGTTGGGAAGAGCTCGACGATGCGCAGGTGCGCAAGCTGATGGCGACCGTCGGCCTGAAGGCGCCGTCCGAGGAGAAGGGCAAGCGCGGCGGTGCCGGTCCGACCGAGCGGCGCCAGCCCGATCCGATGCAGACGTCGATGGGTTTCATCGGCCGCGAGCCGGTGCTGACGACGCACGGGCAACTCGACCAGCCGCGTCGCGGTGGTGGCCGGCGCGGCGCGCCGGGCCTGCCGGGCCTGAGCGGCTACGGCAGCCTGCCGGTTGCACCGTCGGGCTACGGCAACCGCACGGGCGGCGGTCGTGACGGCAACCGCATGGGTGGCGGCCGCGACGGCAACCGCGCCGGCGGTGGTCGCGATGTCGACGGCAATCGCGCGTCGTATGGCGCGGGCCCCAAGCGCGATGGCGCGGGTGGCAAGCGCGGCGGCAGCAAGGGCGGTGGTAACCGCACGCCGAACGGCAATCGTGCCGATGGCGGCGGCAACGGCGGCCCGCGCGGCGGTCCGCGTCCGCAGCGCAGTCGTACGCGCAGCCGCTAAGCGCCTGTCGGTCGGCGTGCGGCGGCCCAAGGCCGCTGGCGCGTCGGCCAGGCCGGCATCCGGCCGGCTTTGTCGACGCGTTTCGGCTGATCCGTGTCGCGTGCCGCGACAACGACGATCACCGGTGCGGCACGGGAGTACCGGTCGATCGGGTAGCCCGATTTCGCATTTTTGGTCCGTAAAGGCTGTCGACGCGCTGCTTTTACCGGCTGGCTTGGCGTTTGCGCCAAAAATCGCTATAATCGCGGAGTCGCTGGGCGTACGGATTCAATGTGCGGCTCAGGTGCGACCACCAGTAAGAAGATGGGCGTTCCGCCCATTTTTTTTTGCTGAAACGGTTAGGCATCTCGGGTAGCGCTTCCTGCGCCGGCTAAGGCGCGCGCCCGCGGGTGAATCGCGAGCGGCGGGCGCGAACACCTGAGAGGACACTGTGCAACTGACGGAACTGATAGAAACCACGGTCACCGGGCTCGGCTACGAGCTGGTGGAACTCGAGCGCACCGGGCGCGGCATGCTTTGCATCTATATCGATCAGCCTGCCGGCATCTCGCTCGATGACTGCGAAAAGGTTACGCGTCAGCTCCAGCACGTCTTGACGGTCGAAAATATCGATTACGAACGGCTCGAAGTCTCGTCCCCGGGGCTCGACCGCCCGTTGAAGAAGCTGGCCGACTTCGAGCGCTTCGCCGGCAGCGAAGTTTCCGTGACCTTGAAAAAGCCGCTGGACGGGCGCAAGACGTACCGGGGCATTCTGCACGCGCCGAATGGCGAAACGATCGGTTTGGAATTTGAGGGGAAGAAGGGCGAGGCAGCCATGCTGGATTTCACGCTGGCCGATATCGACAAAGCCCGCCTGATTCCGCAAGTTGACTTTAGGAGCCGCAAATAATGAGTCGCGAAGTGTTGATGCTGGTGGATGCGCTGGCGCGCGAGAAAAACGTCGACAAGGATGTGGTGCTGGGCGCCCTCGAGGCTGCGCTCGCGTCCGCTTCCAAGAAGCTGTTCGACGAAGGCGCCGAAATCCGCGTCCATATCGATCGCGAAAGCGGCGAGCACGAAACCTTCCGTCGCTGGCTCGTCGTGCCCGACGAGGCAGGCTTGCAGGAGCCGGATCGCGAGATCCTGCTGTTCGAAGCACGTGAGCAGAAGCCCGACGTCGAAGTCGGCGAGTATGTCGAGGAACCCGTTCCGTCGATCGAGTTCGGTCGCATCGGCGCGCAGGCCGCGAAGCAGGTGATCCTGCAGAAGGTGCGCGACGCGGAGCGCGAGCAGATCCTGAACGACTACCTCGAGCGTGGCGAAAAGATCATGACGGGTACGGTGAAGCGCCTCGACAAGGGCAACTTCATCGTCGAATCGGGCCGCGTCGAGGCGCTGCTGCGCCGCGATCAGCTGATCCCGAAGGAAAACCTGCGCGTGGGCGACCGCGTGCGTGCGTACATCGCGAAGGTCGACCGCACCGCGCGCGGCCCGCAGATCGAGCTGTCGCGTACGGCGCCCGAATTCCTGATGAAGCTGTTCGAGATGGAAGTGCCGGAAATCGAACAGGGCCTGCTCGAGATCAAGGCGGCTGCCCGCGACCCGGGCGTGCGCGCGAAGATCGGCGTCATCGCATACGACAAGCGGATCGATCCGATCGGCACCTGCGTCGGCATCCGCGGTTCGCGCGTGCAGGCCGTGCGCAACGAGCTCGGTGGCGAAAACATCGACATCGTGCTATGGTCGGAGGATCCCGCCCAGTTCGTGATCGGCGCGCTCGCGCCGGCAGCCGTCCAGTCGATCGTCGTCGATGAAGAAAAGCATTCGATGGACGTCGTCGTCGACGAGAACGAACTGGCTGTCGCGATCGGCCGCAGCGGTCAGAACGTTCGCCTTGCCGGCGAACTGACCGGCTGGCAGATCAACATCATGACGCCGGACGAATCCGCCCTGAAGCAGGGTGAAGAGCGCGACCGGCTGCGTGCACTGTTCATGGCGCGCCTCGACGTCGACGAAGAAGTTGCCGACATCCTGATCGACGAAGGCTTCACGAGCCTCGAAGAGATCGCGTACGTGCCGCTCAACGAAATGCTCGAAATCGAAGCGTTCGACGAGGACACCGTGCACGAACTGCGCAACCGCGCACGCGACGCGCTGCTGACGATGGCCATCGCGAACGAAGAAAAGGTCGAGAACGCAGCGCTGGATCTCAAGAGCCTCGACGGCATCACGCCGGAGCTGCTCGCGAAGCTGGCCGAACACGCCGTGCAGACGCGCGACGATCTCGCCGAGCTGGCTGTAGATGAACTGGTCGACATGACCGGGATGGAAGAGGATGCCGCTAAGGCGTTGATCATGAAAGCACGTGAACACTGGTTCCAGTGAGAAATGACCATGGCGCACTGATTTGATGGCGGCCGTATGGCCTGACCCGATGCTAACCGCAAGGAATCGGTCCTTGCACTAAGAGGAATGAATGGCGAGTAACAACGTAGCCCAATTTGCCGCGGAACTGAAAATGCCTGCTGGTGTGCTGCTCGAACAGCTGCAGGCAGCGGGCGTCCAGAAAGCGAGTGAAGACGATGCGCTGTCCGAAGCGGACAAGGCGCGTCTGCTCGATCATTTGCGCAAGTCACACGGCGCAACCGACGGCGACAAGCGCAAGATCACGCTGACCCGCAAGCATACGTCGGAGATCAAGCAATCTGACGCGACGGGCAAGGCTCGCACCATTCAGGTCGAGGTTCGCAAGAAGCGTACGTTCGTCAAGCGCGACGACGTGAGCGAAGGTGCGGAACAGGGTCAGGCGCAGGTCGCCGAAGCGGACGACGATGCGGAACTGAAGCGTCGCGAGGAAGAAGCGCGCCGCGAGGCCGAGCTGCTCGAGAAGCAGGCGCAGGAGCTGCGCGAGCGTCAGGAACGCCTCGAACGCGAGGAAGCCGAGCGTCGCGCCCGCGAGGAAGCGGCCGAGGCCGAGCGTCGTCGCGCCGAGGAAGAAGCCGCGGCGAAGCGTGCCGCGGCGGAAGCCGCCGCAGCGCAGCAGGCGGCAGCCCAGCAGGCCGCCGCCGAGCAGGAAACCGCGCCGACGCAGTCCGCGCAGGACGAGGCACGCGCAGCCGCCGAACGTGCGGCGCAGCGCGAAGCGGCGAAGAAGGCCGAGGACGCTGCCCGCGAGGCGGCCGACAAGGCGCGCGCCGAGCAGGAAGAGATCAGCAAGCGTCGCGCGGCGGCGGAGGCCGAAGCGCGCGCGATCCGCGAAATGATGAACACGCCGCGCAAGGCCGTGGTCAAGGCAGTCGAGCCGCCGAAGCCGGCGGAACCGGCGAAGCCGGCCGAAGCGAAGGGCACGCTGCACAAGCCGGCGAAGCTGGAAGGTGCGCAGGCGCGTCCGGCCGTGAAGAAGCCGGCCGGCGCCGCGGCACCGGCCACGACGCAAGCGCCGGCAGGCGCGGGCGACCGCAACAAGAAGCCGGGCGCAGGCAAGGGCGGCTGGCAGGACGACGCGTCGAAGCGTCGCGGCATCAAGACGCGCGGCGACTCGAGCGGCGGCGTCGACCGCGGCTGGCGCGGCGGCCCGAAGGGTCGCGGCCGTCACCAGGACAGCGCATCGTCGTTCCAGGCGCCGACCGAACCGATCGTCCGTGAAGTGCACGTGCCGGAAACGGTGTCGGTTGCCGATCTCGCGCACAAGATGTCGATCAAGGCCTCCGAAGTCATCAAGGTGATGATGAAGATGGGCCAGATGGTCACGATCAACCAGGTGCTGGACCAGGAAACGGCGATGATCATCGTCGAGGAACTGGGCCACCGCGCGGTCGCCGCGAAGCTGGACGATCCGGAAGCGCTGCTCGTCGAAGGCGAAACCGGTACCGATGCGGAGCAACTGCCGCGTCCGCCGGTCGTCACGGTGATGGGTCACGTCGACCACGGCAAGACCTCGCTGCTCGACCACATCCGCCGCGCGAAGGTTGCCGCGGGCGAAGCGGGCGGCATCACGCAGCACATCGGCGCTTATCACGTCGACACGCCGCGTGGCGTCATCACGTTCCTCGATACGCCGGGTCACGAAGCGTTTACGGCAATGCGTGCACGCGGCGCGAAGGCGACCGACATCGTGGTGCTGGTGGTGGCGGCCGACGACGGCGTGATGCCGCAGACGAAGGAAGCGATCGCCCACGCGAAGGCGGGTGGCGTGCCGATCGTCGTCGCGATCAACAAGATCGACAAGCCGGAAGCGAACCCGGATCGCGTCAAGCAGGAGCTGGTCGCGGAAGGCGTCGTGCCGGAAGAATACGGTGGCGATTCGCCGTTCGTGCCGGTGTCGGCGAAGACGGGCGCAGGGATCGACGATCTGCTCGAGAACGTGCTGCTGCAGGCCGAAGTGCTGGAACTGAAGGCACCGGTCGAGGCGCCGGCCAAGGGCATCGTGATCGAAGCGAAGCTCGACAAGGGTAAAGGCCCGGTCGCGACGATCCTGGTGCAGTCCGGTACGCTGAACCGCGGCGACATCGTGCTGGCCGGTACGGCTTACGGCCGCGTCCGTGCGATGCTCGACGAGAACGGCAAGCCGACGAAGGAAGCCGGTCCGTCGATCCCGGTCGAAATCCAGGGTCTGTCGGAAGTGCCGGGTGCGGGCGAGGAAGTGATCGTGCTGCCGGACGAGCGCAAGGCGCGCGAAATCGCGCTGTTCCGTCAAGGCAAGTTCCGCGACGTGAAGCTCGCGAAGCAGCAGGCCGCGAAGCTGGAAAGCATGCTCGAGCAGATGGGCGAAGGCGAAGTGCAGAACCTGCCGCTCATCATCAAGGCAGACGTGCAGGGTTCGCAGGAAGCGCTCGTGCAGTCGCTGCTCAAGCTGTCGACCGACGAAGTGCGCGTGCAGATCGTGCACAGCGCGGTCGGTGGCATCAGCGAAAACGACGTCAACCTCGCGACGGCATCGAAGGCGGTCATCATCGGCTTCAACACGCGTGCGGATGCTCAGGCACGCAAGCTGGCCGAAGCGAACGGCATCGATATCCGCTACTACAACATCATCTACGACGCAGTGGATGAGGTGAAGGCGGCGATGTCGGGCATGCTGGCGCCGGAGAAGCGCGAAGTCATCACCGGCATGGTCGAGGTGCGCCAGGTCTTCAAGGTACCGAAGGTCGGCACGGTCGCAGGCTGTATGGTCACGGACGGTATCGTCAAGCGCTCGTCGTCGGTGCGCGTGCTGCGCAACAACGTCGTGATCTTCACGGGCGAACTCGAATCGCTGAAGCGTTTCAAGGACGACGTGAAGGAAGTGAAGCAAGGCTTCGAGTGCGGTATGTCGGTGAAGAACTTCAACGACATCATCGAAGGCGACCAGTTCGAAGTCTTCGAAGTGACCGAAGTCGCGCGGACGCTGTAATCGTCGCGTAATCGGCTCATGGGCGGGGCAGGCTTGGGCCTGTCCCGCCCATTTTCATGGTGGCGTGCCGAACATGGCCGCCGCTTCATCCTGATAAACGGATCACGGATCGATCATGTCCAGGAAACGTACTTCCCCCAATCGCAACGTTCAGATCGCCGACCAGATTCAGCGCGATCTGTCCGAACTCATCATGCGCGAGGTCAAGGATCCGCGCATCGGCATCGTAACCATCCAGAGCGTGGAACTCACGCCGGACTATGCGCACGCGAAGGTCTACTTCACGGCGCTCACCGGCGATCCGGACAAGACGCAGGAGGCGCTGAACCATGCGTCGGGCCACCTGCACAACCTGCTGTTCAAGCGCCTGCACATTCATACGGTGCCGACGCTGCATTTCCACTACGACCAGACGATCGAGAAGGCCGTCGAAATGTCGCGCCTGATCAAGGAAGCAAATTCGACGCGCGCGAAGGACGACGACGAGGCCGACGCGCCTGCCAAGGACGATTGAGCTCGACCGGCCTATGACGAATGCAGCACCCCAACGTCCGCGCGTGCCCCGGCGCGTGCTGGACGGCGTTCTCCTGCTCGACAAGCCGGTCGGCCTGTCGAGCAACGATGCGTTGATTCGCGCAAAGCGCCTGCTTCTCGCGAAGAAAGCCGGTCACACCGGCACGCTCGATCCGCTGGCTTCTGGCCTGTTGCCGCTGTGCTTCGGCGAGGCGACGAAGTTCTCGCAGGACTTGCTCGACGCCGACAAGACGTATGAAGCGACGATGCGTCTCGGCCAGCGCACGGCTACCGGTGACGCGGAAGGCGACGTGATCGACACGCGGCCGGTCGAATGCGATCGTGCGGCGGTGGAAGCCGCGCTCGTGCGCTTCACCGGCGACATCGTGCAGGTGCCGCCGATGTATTCGGCGCTCAAGCGCGACGGCAAGCCGCTGTACGAATATGCGCGGGCCGGCCAGACCGTCGAGCGGGAAGGCCGCAACGTGACGATTCATGCGCTCGATCTGCTCGCCTGCGAGCTGCCCGACGTGACGTTTCGCGTGACCTGCAGCAAGGGCACGTATGTGCGCACGCTGGCGGAGGATATCGGCGAGGCGCTGGGTTGCGGCGCGCATCTGACGATGCTGCGTCGCACGGGCGTCGGCGCGCTGACGCTCGAGCATGCGGTGACGCTCGATGCGCTGTCGGACGCTGCCGAAGCGGCGCGCGATGCATGGCTGCAGCCGGTCGATGCGTTGCTGTCGACGTTCCCGGCCATTCGGCTCGACGACGCGTCCGCGAAGCGGTTCCTGCATGGTCAGCGCCTGCCGCTGTCGGCGCTGGAGCCGATCGACGCGGCCGATGGCGAGCGCGTGCGTGTGTATGACGCGACGCGGTTGCTCGGCGTGGCGCGCAAGGCGAATGGCGTGCTCGCCCCGGAACGGCTGGTCGTGACGGCGCAATGATGTAGTCGTGCACGCAAGTGCATGCAGCGGCATGAAAAAGCCCGGTCGATTTCGACCGGGCTTTTTGTTTGGCGTGACCGCGCAGGGATGCGGCGTGCCGGTAGCGCTCAGTGCGCCGCCGACGCCGCCGCACCGGCATCGCCACCGCCCGCGCGTTCGGGCTTGGTGATCCAGATCAGTGCGATCAGCAGCACGAAGATGACCGCCGAGATGTAGAACAGGTCGTTCACGCCGAGCTGCGCGGCCTGTTGCGTGGCCATGTTGTTGATCAGTCCGTGTGCCTGGTTCTGCGACAGCCCGAGATTGCCCATCTGCGTGACGGCCTGGTTGAACGTCGGGTTGTACGGGTTCGCCTGCTCGACCAGTTGCGCGTGATGGAAGTTGTTGCGGTGGTCCCATGCGGTCTGGAAGATCGACGTGCCGATGCCGCCGCACATGATCCGCACGAAGTTCGACAGGCCGGACGCCGCGGGAATGCGGTGGCCGGGCAGGCCGGACAACGTGATCGACACGAGCGGGATGAAGAAGCCCGCCATCGCGATGCCCTGCACGAGCGTCGGCAGCGTCAGCGACCATTCGTCGACGCCCGTCGTATATCGCGAACGCATCCAGAAGCACAGCGCAAACGTCAGGAACGACGCCGTCGAGATGAAGCGCGGATCGGTGCGTGGCAGATACTTCCCGGTGAGGGGCGACAACAGGATGGCGAACAACCCGACCGGCGCCATCACGAGGCCGGCGTCGGTCGCGGTGTAGCCGATTTGCGTCTGCAGCCACAGCGGTAACAGCACGAGATTACCGAAGTACAGGCCGTACCCGATCGACAGCGCGACCGTGCCGCCGGTGAAGTTCCGGATGCGGAACAGCGACAGGTCGACGACCGGGTGCTCGGCGGTCAGCTCCCAGATCACGAAGAACGCGAACGCGATGACAGCGGTCAGCGCGAGCACGACGATGGTCGTCGACGCGAACCAGTCGAGATCCTTGCCCTTGTCGAGCATGATCTGCAGCGAGCCGACCCAGACGACCAGCAGCGCGAGGCCCACGCCGTCGATCGGCGCGCGGCGCACGGCCGACTCCCGATTACGGTAGATCGCCCACGTCGCGGCGGCGGCAGCGATGCCGACCGGGATGTTGACGTAGAAGATCCACGGCCACGAATAGTTGTCGGAGATCCAGCCACCGAGAATCGGACCCGCGACGGGCGCGATCAGCGTCGTCATCGCCCATAGCGCGAGCGCCATCGGCGCCTTCGCGCGCGGATAGCTCGACAGCAGGAGCGCTTGCGACAGCGGAATCATCGGGCCGGCGACCGCGCCCTGGAGCACGCGCGAGCCGAGCAGGAACGGCAGGTTCGGCGACAGCCCGCACATCCACGACGAGATCACGAACAGGATGATCGACGCGAGGAACAGGCGAACCTGCCCGAAACGGTCGGTCAGCCAGCCAGTCAGCGGCACCGAGATTGCGTTCGCGACCGCGAACGACGTGATGACCCACGTGCCCTGGTCGGACGACACGCCGAGGTCGCCCGAGATGGTCGGGATCGCGACGTTCGCGATGGACGTGTCGAGCACGTTCATGAACACCGCGAGCGACACCGCGATCGTGCCGAGCACGAGTTGCCCGCCCTGCAAGGGCGGGTGGGAGACAGGAGCCTGTGCCATGTCGGTTGTCTTTCCGGAGTCGGAACGGTTACATCATTTTCGCGGCGCTGTTCTGCTTCGCCGCGACCGGCGCCGACGCGTTGCCGCCTGCGTTCTCGGCGATGATGCGCGCGATTTCGGCGTCGGCTTCGTCGCCGTATTTCGCGAACACGTTGGTCTCGTAGACGGTGTTCGGCGCGTTGACGAGCTGGTCGCCGCGTTCGTCCTTGATGTCCACGTCGACCTGCATCGACAGGCCGATGCGCAGCGGATGCTTGTCGAGATCCTTCGGATCGAGTTCGATCCGCACCGGCAGGCGCTGCACGACCTTGATCCAGTTGCCGGTCGCGTTTTGCGCCGGTAGCAGCGAGAACGCCGAGCCCGTGCCGGCCGAGAAACCGACGACCTTGCCGTGGTACGTGACCGACGAACCGTAGATGTCGGCCGTCATTTCGACCGGCTGGCCGATGCGCATGTGCTTCAGCTGGACTTCCTTGAAGTTCGCGTCGACCCACACGGCATTCAGCGGCACCACCGACATCAGCGGGTTGCCGGGCGACACGCGCTGGCCGACCTGCACCGAGCGCTTCGCGACGTAGCCGGTGACCGGCGCCGGCAGCACGTTACGTGCGTTCGCGAGGTATGCGTCGCGCACCTTCGCGGCGGCGGCCATCACGTTCGGATGCGATGCGATCGTCGTGTTCGCGGTCAATGCGCGATTCGATGCGAGCTGCTGCTGCGCGGCGTCGACCGATGCCTGCGCGGCCTTCACCGCGTCGCGGGCGTGCGAGATTTCTTCCTGCGACACGGCGCCCGTTTGCGCGACGGCCAGGCGGCGACGCAGGTCGTCCTGGGCCTTCGACAGGTCGGACTGGCGCAGCGCGACTTGCGCGCGGTACTGGTCGTCGTTGACGAACAGGCCGCGCACCTGGCGTACCGTCTGCGCGAGGTTGGCTTCCGCCTGCTGCAGCGCGACCTGCGAATCGGCCGGGTCGAGCACGACCAGCGGGTCGCCGGCCTTGACCGTCTGCGTGTCGTCCGCCTTCACGGCGATCACGGTGCCGGTGACCTGCGGCGTGATCTGCACGACGTTGCCGTTCACGTAGGCATCGTCGGTGTCTTCATGGAAGCGCGCGACGAGGAAGTAGTACAGGCCGTATGCGATGGCCGCGATCACGATGACCGCGACGAGCAGCGTCATCATTCGTTTGCGCTTGCCGTTGTTCTGCGGCTGCGCGCTGGCGGCGTTTTGTTGGTCGCTCATGGCGATTTTCTCCGTCCGTTATTTCGAGTGTCTGCGTAGTGGTGGCGCCGGCTCAGTTGGCGGCCTGTTTGGTCGGCGTGGCGGCATCGGGCGCGGCGAGCGGCGTGCCGGTCGCGTCGAACCCGCCGCCGAGCGCCTTGATCAGGGCGAGCTGCATGTCGCGGCGACGCATCTTCAGGTTGGTCACCGTCTGTTCCGCTGCGAGGCGGTTGCTGTCCGCCGTCAGCACCTGCAGTTGCGGCGACAGGCCGGCCTTGTAGCGGATGACCGCGAGATCGTACGCGCGCGTCGACGCGTCGAGCGCACGCTGCGCGTCGCCCATCTGGCGATCGATCGCACGGATCGACGCGACCTGCGTGGCGACGTCGTTCAGCGCGCTGATCAGCGTCTGGTTGTAGTTCGCGACCGACAGGTCGAAGTCCGCGTAGCGGCCCTTGAGCTGCGCGCGCAGCGCGCCGGCATCGAAGATCGGCAGGTGGATCGCCGGGCCGAACTGCGCCTGGCGGCTCGCGAAGTTCAGGAATTTGCCCCAGCCGAACGCATCGAAGCCGAAGCCGGCCGCGAGGTTCACGTCGGGGTAGAACTCGGCCTTCGCTTCCTTCACGTCGTGCATCGCGGCTTCGACCTGCCAGCGCGCGGCGACGATGTCGGGGCGGCGCGAGACGAGGTCGGCCGGCAGGTTGCCGGGCAGCGTGACGTTGCCGCTCGGGTTCATCACGGGCGCCGCGATCTGCAGCCCGCGATCCGGACCCTTGCCGAGCAGCGCGGCAAGCTGGTAGCGCACCGTCGTGATCTGGCCGTCGAGGTCCGACAGCGAAGCCTGGGTCGTCGCGATGTTGCCGCGCGCCGTCTGGCGTTCGACGTTGGTGTCGAGGCCGGCGGATACGCGGCCGTCGGTGATCTTGCCGACCGTCTCGCGGTTGGTGATCTCGCGTTGCGCGATGTCGCGCAGTGCGTAGAGCTGCGCGAGCGAGTTGTAGGTGCGCGCGACCGACGACGCGAGTGTGATGCGCGCCTGTTGCATGTCGGCTTCGGCCGCTTTTTCCTGCGATACGGCCGTGTGCAGGCGTTCGCGGTTCTTGCCCCACAGATCGAGTTCCCACGACGCGCTCGCGAGCGCGTTGTTCTCGCTGTACCACTGGCCGCCGTACGGGGGCGGGAACAGCCCGTTCGCTGAATACAACTCGCGTGTCCACGAATAGCTGGCTTCGGCCTTCGGCATCAGGTTCGAGCGCGACGATTCGATGTACGACGAGGCCTTCGCGATGCGCGCCTGCGCCTGCGCGATCGACGGGTTGCCCTGCAGTGCTTCGTCGATCAGCTTCGGCAGTTGCGGATCGCCGAACTGGCTGGCCCAGTCGAGCGCCGGCCACTGGCCGCCCTGGGCCGGCAGGCTCTGGGTGGATTCGAATTGCGACGCGGGGGCGATCTGCTTGTCGCTCTTGATGCCGATGTAATTCGCGCAGCCCGCCAGCGCCAGCGCGGCGACCGCGGCGGCGACGGCGGCGCGGCACGACCCGGCGCGCACGGACAACGGGGAGGTTTTCATCGCGCTAACCCCTGACTCGGAATGAATGATGGACACTGCAAGGATTTCCTTACATTAATCTGTCAAAAGTAATTGTTATGGCAACTATTACGTGATGCTACCGCCGGCCGTCTCGCAATAGTTGCTGAGAATGCGGCGCAGCATGCTCTTCAGGAACCCGACTTCTTCCGGCGTAAACCCGTCCAGCACCTGGTCGAGCACGCTGCGGAAAATCGGCGGCAGCCGTTCGGCCAGCGCCCGGCCTTCGTCGGTGAGCTCGAGCCGCACGACGCGCCTGTCCTCGACGCTGCGCACGCGCGACAGCAGGCCGCGTTTCTCGACCCGGTCGAGCAGGCGCGTGACCGCGCTTGCGTCGATCCCGTATTCGCGCGCGAGTTCGGCGGCCGTCGAGCACTTGCCGACCGCGATCATGAACAACATGCTCGCCTGCGTGCCCGTGATGCCGAGCTCTTCCTGCGTGCGTTGCGTGACGAGGTTGGTCATCACGGACTTCACGCGCGACATCAGATAACCGACGCTGTCGTTCATCTGGTAAGAAGACAGCGGCGAAACGGGCGGTGGGGTAGGAGAATCCGACATAAAACCCTGAAGCTGCAATAGTTGACTAGGCAGCAGTATAGGCACAATTGCTTGCCGCGGCAAATGTTAATCGAACGGCAAAACGCGCGCTTTGTCCGGCGAGAGTCCCTTGTCGGGATAAGGTTTTTTCGGTCGTTCGATGGCGGCGCGCCGGGCGGTCGACCGGTTCGGAAGGGTGGCGGTGGCGCCCGTTTTGTTGCGTTGCACCGTGCGGGTCAGCTGTCGACACGCGCACGTGCTATAATTTGTGGCTTTCCAAGCTGCAACAGCGCGCGCCCGTGAAAACGAGCGCGCGCGTTTGCGCGTTCAAACGATTTCCAGGTTTCTATGACCCGCGCCCTTCGCAATATCGCCATCATCGCTCACGTCGACCACGGCAAGACGACGCTCGTCGACCAACTGCTTCGCCAGTCCGGCACCTTCCGCGACAACCAGCAAGTCGCCGAGCGTGTGATGGACTCGAACGACATCGAAAAGGAACGCGGGATCACGATTCTCGCGAAGAACTGCGCGGTCGAATACGAAGGCACGCACGTCAACATCGTCGACACCCCGGGGCACGCGGACTTCGGCGGCGAAGTCGAGCGCGTGCTGTCGATGGTCGACTCGGTGCTGCTGCTCGTCGACGCGGTCGAGGGCCCGATGCCGCAGACGCGCTTCGTCACGAAGAAGGCGCTCGCGCTCGGCCTGAAGCCGATCGTCGTCGTCAACAAGATCGACCGCCCGGGCGCGCGGATCGACTGGGTGATCAACCAGACCTTCGACCTGTTCGACAAGCTCGGCGCGACCGAGGAGCAGCTCGACTTTCCGATCGTCTACGCGTCGGGCCTGAACGGCTACGCGTCGCTCGACCCGGCGGCCCGCGAAGGCGACATGCGTCCGCTGTTCGAGGCGATCCTCGAGCACGTGCCGGTTCGCCCGGCCGATCCGGAAGCGCCGTTGCAGCTCCAGATCACGTCGCTCGACTATTCGACGTACGTCGGCCGGATCGGCGTCGGCCGCATCACGCGCGGTCGCATCAAGCCGGGCCAGCCGGTCGTGATGCGCTTCGGCCCGGAAGGCGACGTGCTGAACCGCAAGATCAACCAGGTGCTGTCTTTCAAGGGCCTGGAGCGCGTGCAGGTCGAGTCGGCCGAAGCGGGCGACATCGTGCTGATCAACGGTATTGAAGACGTCGGCATCGGCGCGACGATCTGCGCGGTCGACACGCCGGAAGCGCTGCCGATGATCACCGTCGACGAACCGACGCTGACGATGAACTTCCTCGTCAACTCGTCGCCGCTCGCCGGCCGCGAAGGCAAGTTCGTGACGAGCCGCCAGATCCGCGACCGCCTGATGAAGGAGCTGAACCACAACGTCGCGCTGCGCGTGAAGGATACCGGCGACGAAACGGTGTTCGAAGTGTCGGGTCGCGGCGAGCTGCACCTGACGATTCTCGTCGAGAACATGCGCCGCGAAGGCTACGAGCTGGCCGTGTCGCGTCCGCGCGTCGTGATGCAGGAAATCGACGGCGTGCGTCACGAGCCGTACGAGCTGCTGACGGTCGACGTCGAGGACGAACACCAGGGCGGCGTGATGGAAGAGCTCGGCCGCCGCAAGGGCGAAATGCTCGACATGGCATCGGACGGCCGCGGCCGCACGCGTCTGGAATACAAGATCTCGGCGCGTGGCCTGATCGGCTTCCAGAGCGAATTCCTGACGCTCACGCGCGGCACGGGCCTGATGAGCCACATCTTCGACTCGTATGCGCCGGTCAAGGACGGTTCGGTCTTCGAACGTCGCAACGGCGTGCTGATCTCGCAGGACGACGGCGCGGCCGTGGCCTACGCCCTGTGGAAGCTGCAGGATCGCGGCCGTATGTTCGTGAAGCCGGGCGACGCGCTGTATGAGGGCATGATCATCGGCATCCACAGCCGCGACAACGACCTCGTCGTGAACCCGATCAAGGGCAAGCAGCTGACCAACGTGCGTGCGTCGGGTACCGACGAAGCCGTGCGTCTCGTGCCGCCGGTCCAGATGTCGCTGGAATACGCGGTCGAATTCATCGACGACGACGAGCTCGTCGAAGTGACGCCGCAGTCGATCCGCCTGCGCAAGCGCTTCCTGAAGGAACACGAGCGTCGCCGCGCGAGCCGCGAAGGCGCGGTCGACTGAGCATCGGCCGTTCCCGACACGACGAAAAAGGCTGCCTTCGGGCAGCCTTTTTTGCATCCGCGCGTCGGGCAACCGGATTGCCTGCAAAACACTGTTCCCGCAGGTCGCGGCAATCCGGCAAAACCCCGCCGCGCGGTGCTTTCAGGCACATTTCGCCGTGAACTCCGGTATCGGTTCTGTGATATGCTGCGCGCACGCAAGTTTTAGGTCCTTCCAAGCAAGACTTGATTCGCAATCCGCTAAACGGTCAGGCCGTGTCGCGGAAGGTTGAGTAACCCGCTATTTCTCGAGAAGCTCGAAGAAAGGTGAGCGTAAAATGTCAGATGTAATGAAGCAGTTTCAGCTGAACTCCTATCTGTTCGGCGGCAATGCTTCGTACGTTGAAGAACTGTACGATGCATACCTCAACAATCCGGCGTCGGTGCCGGAGAACTGGCGAGAGTATTTCGACGCGCTGCAGAACGTGCCTGCAACGGACGGCTCCAACGCCAATGACGTTGCGCATTTCCCGATCGTCGAATCGTTCGCCGAGCGTGCTAAGGCCAATGCCTTCATCCCGCGCGAAAGCACCAGCAATCTCGCGACCGCACGCAAGCAGGTGCACGTCCAGTCGCTGATCAGCGCCTACCGCTTCCTCGGCTCGCAATGGGCCAATCTCGATCCGCTGAAGCGCCGCGAACGCCCGGCCATTCCCGAGCTCGAACCCGCGTTCTACGACTTCTCCGAAGGCGACCTCGACCAGACCTACAGCGCAAGCAACCTGTACTTCGGCTTCGACCAGGCTTCGCTGCGCGACATCGTCAAGGGTCTGCGCGACACGTACTGCGGCACGATCGGCGCCGAGTACATGTACATCAGTGATCCGGAACAGAAGCGCTGGTGGCAGGAGCGCCTGGAGTCGACCCGCGCGACGCCGTCGTTCTCGATCGACAAGAAGAAGCACATCCTGAATCGCCTGACGGCCGCCGAAGGCCTCGAGCGCTACCTGCACACCAAGTACGTCGGCCAGAAGCGCTTCTCGCTCGAAGGCGGCGAGAGCTTCATCGCGGCGATGGACGAAGTCGTCCAGCACGCGGGCAAGAGCGGCGTGCAGGAAATCATCATCGGCATGGCTCACCGCGGCCGTCTGAACGTGCTGGTCAACACGCTGGGCAAGATGCCGGCCGACCTGTTCGCCGAATTCGAAGGCAAGCACGTCGACGACCTGCCGGCCGGTGACGTCAAGTACCACAAGGGCTTCTCGTCGGACGTGTCGACGGAAGGCGGCCCGGTCCACCTGTCGCTCGCGTTCAACCCGTCGCACCTCGAAATCGTGAACCCGGTGGTCGAAGGTTCCGCGAAGGCGCGGATGGACCGTCGCGGCGACGAAGACGGCCTGCAAGTGCTGCCGGTGCAGATCCACGGTGACGCGGCCTTCGCTGGCCAGGGCGTCGTGATGGAAACGCTGAACCTCGCGCAGACGCGCGGTTACGGCACGCACGGCACGCTGCACATCGTCATCAACAACCAGATCGGCTTCACGACGTCCGACCCGCGCGATGCGCGTTCGACGCTGTACTGTACCGACGTCGTCAAGATGATCGAAGCGCCGGTGCTGCACGTGAACGGCGACGATCCGGAAGCCGTCGTGCTCGCGATCCAGATCGCGATCGACTACCGGATGCAGTTCCACAAGGATGTCGTGATCGACATCGTCTGCTTCCGCAAGCTGGGTCACAACGAGCAGGACACGCCGGCGGTCACGCAGCCGCTGATGTACAAGAAGATCGCGCAGCACCCGGGCACCCGTGCGCTGTACGCCGAGAAGCTCGTGCAGCAGGGCGTGATCACCGCCGAAGACGCCGACAACTACGTGAAGGCGTACCGCAAGGCGATGGACGACGGCCACCACACCGTCGATCCGGTCCTGTCGAACTACAAGAGCAAGTACGCGGTCGACTGGGTTCCGTTCCTGAACCGCAAGTGGACGGACGCAGCCGACACGGCCGTGCCGCTCGCCGAACTGAAGCGCCTGGGCGAACGCATCACGACCGTCCCGGAAAACTTCAAGGTCCACCCGCTCGTCGAGCGCGTGATCAACGACCGCCGCAACATGGCGCGCGGCGACCAGCCGCTCGACTGGGGCATGGGCGAACACCTCGCATTCGCGTCGCTCGTCGCATCGGGCTACTCGGTGCGCCTGACGGGTCAGGACTCGGGCCGCGGCACGTTCACGCACCGTCACGCGGTGCTGCACGACCAGAACCGCGAGCGCTGGAACGACGGCACGTACGTGCCGCTGCAGAACATCGCCGAAGGTCAGGCGAAGTTCACGGTGATCGACTCGGTGCTGTCGGAAGAAGCGGTGCTGGGCTTCGAGTACGGTTACTCGACCGCCGAGCCGAACACGCTCGTGCTGTGGGAAGCGCAGTTCGGCGACTTCGTCAACGGCGCGCAGGTCGTGATCGACCAGTTCATCTCGTCGGGCGAAGTGAAGTGGGGCCGCGTGTCGGGTCTCACGATGCTGCTGCCGCACGGCTACGAAGGCCAGGGTCCGGAACACTCGTCGACGCGTATCGAGCGTTTCCTGCAACTGTGCGCTGACCACAACATGCAGGTCGTTCAGCCGACGACGCCGGCGCAGATCTTCCACCTGCTGCGTCGCCAGATGATCCGCCTGTTCCGCAAGCCGCTGATCGTCGCCACGCCGAAGTCGCTGCTGCGTCACAAGGAAGCCGTGTCGGACCTGTCCGAACTGGCGAAGGGTTCGTTCCAGCCGGTGCTGGGCGAAACCGACGGCGGCATCGACGCGAAGAAGGTCAAGCGCGTGCTGGTATGCTCGGGCCGCGTGTATTACGACCTCGTTGCACATCGCCGCGAAGCGAAGGCGAACGACGTCGCGATCATCCGGATCGAGCAGCTGTATCCGTTCGCGCACAAGCAGTTCGAAGCCGAAATGAAGAAGTACGAGAACGCGACTGAAGTGGTCTGGGTGCAGGACGAGCCGCAGAACCAGGGCCCCTGGTTCTACGTCGAGCACCATCTGAAGGAAGGCATGAAGGAAGGGCAGAAGCTGGCATACAGCGGCCGTCCGGCTTCGGCCTCGCCGGCGGTTGGCTACTACGCGAAGCACTACGAGCAGCAGAAGGCCCTGATCGAAGGGGCATTCGGCCGCCTGAAGAGCGCATCGATCGCGAAATAACCGACGTCAAGCGAAACGGGAAGGCGCGCGGCGCTTTCCCGTCCCTTTTGGCCCGCCGGGCGCGTAGCGCGCCGCACCGGCCGAAGGAATCGCACGAACCTCGTCACACCCCAGATTAAGCATCCAGGAAAATCACATGGCTATCGTAGAAGTCAAAGTCCCCCAGCTGTCGGAGTCGGTGTCGGAAGCCACCATGCTGCAGTGGAAGAAGAAGCCGGGCGAAGCAGTCGCGCAGGATGAAATCCTGATCGAACTCGAGACCGACAAGGTCGTCCTCGAAGTGCCGGCACCGGCAGCGGGCGTGCTCGCGCAAGTGCTGCAGAACGACGGCGACACGGTCGTGGCCGACCAGATCATCGCGACGATCGACACCGAAGCGAAGGCAGGTGCTGCCGAAGCAGCGGCAGGCGCAGCCGAAGTCAAGCCGGCCGCCGCGCCGGCTGCCGCCGCACCGGCCGCTCAGCCGGCCGCCGCAACCGCGTCGAGCTCGGCCGCCGCATCGCCGGCCGCAGCGAAGCTGCTGGCCGAGAAGGGCCTGTCGACGGGCGACGTCGCAGGTTCGGGCCGCGACGGCCGCGTCACGAAGGGCGACGCGCTGGCTGCAGGCAGCGCACCGAAGGCTGCTCCGGCCGCCGCACCGGCGAAGACCGCCGCTGCGAAGCCGTCGCTGCCGGAAGTGAAGGTGCCGGCGTCGGCCGCGACGTGGCTGAACGATCGTCCGGAACAGCGCGTGCCGATGTCGCGTCTGCGTGCGCGTATCGCCGAGCGTCTGCTCGAATCGCAGCAGACCAACGCGATCCTGACGACGTTCAACGAAGTGAACATGGCTCCGGTCATGGAACTGCGCAACAAGTACAAGGACAAGTTCGAGAAGGAACATGGCGTGAAGCTCGGCTTCATGTCGTTCTTCGTGAAGGCCGCCGTCCATGCGCTGAAGAAATTCCCGCTCGTGAACGCGTCGATCGACGGTAACGACATCGTCTATCACGGCTACTTCGACATCGGTATCGCGGTCGGTTCGCCGCGCGGCCTGGTCGTGCCGATCCTGCGCAACGCGGATCAACTGAGCCTCGCCGAGATCGAGAAGAAGATCGCCGAATTCGGCCAGAAGGCGAAGGACGGCAAGCTGTCGATCGAGGAAATGACGGGCGGTACGTTCTCGATCTCGAACGGCGGCGTGTTCGGCTCGATGCTGTCGACCCCGATCATCAACCCGCCGCAGTCGGCCATCCTCGGCGTGCACGCGACGAAGGAGCGCCCGGTCGTCGAGAACGGCCAGATCGTGATCCGCCCGATCAACTACCTCGCGCTGTCGTACGACCACCGCATCATCGACGGCCGCGAAGCCGTGCTGTCGCTCGTCGCGATGAAGGATGCGCTGGAAGATCCGGCACGCCTGCTGCTCGACCTGTAAGCCGAGTCTCACTGCATCGACCCGTTCCGCAGGGTCGCGCTCACACGCGAACCTGCGGGCGTACAAGTAGAAAGGATTGTCATGTCCAAGGAATTTGACGTCGTCGTGATCGGCGCCGGCCCCGGCGGCTACATCGCCGCGATTCGCGCCGCGCAGCTCGGCAAGACCGTTGCCTGTATCGAGAAGTGGAAGAACCCGGCCGGCGCGCTGAAGCTCGGCGGCACCTGCCTGAACGTCGGCTGCATCCCGTCGAAGGCGCTGCTCGCGTCGTCGGAAGAGTTCGAGAACACGTCGCATCACTTGGCCGACCACGGCATCACCGTCGACGGCGTGAAGATCGACGTCGCGAAGATGCTCGGCCGCAAGGACGCGATCGTCGAGAAGATGACGAGCGGGATCGAGTTCCTGTTCAAGAAGAACAAGATCACCTGGCTGAAGGGCCATGGCAAGTTCACCGGCAAGACCGACGCCGGCGTGCAGATCGAAGTGAGCGGCGAGGGTGAAACCGAAGTCGTCACCGCGAAGAACGTGATCATCGCGACGGGTTCGAAGGCGCGTCACCTGCCGAACATTCCGGTCGACAACAAGATCGTGTCGGACAACGAAGGTGCGCTGACGTTCGACTCGGTGCCGAAGAAGCTCGCCGTGATCGGCGCAGGCGTGATCGGCCTCGAGCTCGGCTCGGTGTGGCGTCGCCTCGGCGCCGACGTGACGGTGCTCGAAGCGCTGCCGGCATTCCTCGGCGCAGCCGACGAAGCGCTCGCGAAGGAAGCGGCCAAGCTGTTCAAGAAGCAAGGCCTCGACATCCATCTCGGCGTGAAGATCGGTGAAGTGAAGACGACCGCGAACGGCGTGTCGATCGCCTACACGGACAAGGACGGCAACGCGCAGACGCTCGACGCCGACCGCCTGATCGTGTCGGTCGGCCGCGTGCCGAACACCGACAACCTCGGCCTCGAGGCGATCGGCCTGAAGGCGAACGAGCGTGGCTTCATCGACGTGGACGACCATTGCCGCACGGCGGTGCCGAACGTGTACGCGATCGGCGACGTGGTGCGCGGCCCGATGCTCGCGCACAAGGCGGAAGACGAAGGCGTGCTGGTCGCGGAAGTGATCGACGGCCAGAAGCCGCACATCGACTACAACTGCATTCCGTGGGTGATCTACACGTACCCGGAAATCGCATGGGTCGGCAAGACGGAGCAGCAGCTGAAGGCGGAAGGCCGCGAGATCAAGACGGGCAAGTTCCCGTTCTCGATCAACGGTCGCGCGCTCGGCATGAACGCGCCGGACGGTTTCGTGAAGATGATCGCGGATGCGAAGACCGACGAACTGCTCGGCGTGCACGTGATCGCCGCGAACGCGTCGGACCTGATCGCGGAAGCCGTGGTGGCGATGGAATTCAAGGCGGCGTCGGAAGACATCGCCCGCATCTGCCATCCGCACCCGTCGATGTCGGAAGTGATGCGCGAAGCGGCGCTCGCCGTCGACAAGCGCTCGCTGAACAGCTGAGCACGGGGTAGCGCCTGCCGGCCGTCGGCCGGCGCAGCCGTCTCATGACGAAGGCGGGCGGGGTTTCCCGCTCGCCTTCGTTCTTTCCGGTTTGCCCGATGAACGTCACCGAATACTACACGCGCGAACTGACCACGCGCGGCTATCAGTCCGATCCCGCGCAGCGCGCGGCCGTCGATCGCCTGCAGCGCTGTTTCGACGAATGGGTCGAATACAAGGCGCGCCGCTCGAACGCTTTCAAGAAGCTCATCAATCATCCGGATCTTCCGCGCGGCGTCTACATGTGGGGCGGTGTCGGTCGCGGCAAGAGCTTCCTGATGGACAGCTTCTACGCAGTCGTACCCGTGCAGCGCAAGACGCGCCTGCATTTCCACGAATTCATGCGCGAAGTGCACCGCGAGCTCGAGGAGCTGAAAGGGCAGGCCGATCCACTCGACGAACTCGCGCGACGCATCGCGAAGCGTTACCGGCTGATCTGTTTCGACGAGTTTCACGTGTCGGACATCGCCGACGCGATGATCCTGTACCGCCTGCTCGATCGCCTGTTCAACAACGGCGTGCAGTTCGTGATGACGTCGAATTACGATCCCGACGATCTGTATCCGGACGGTCTGCATCGCGACCGCATGCTGCCGGCGATCGCGCTGATCAAGGAAAAGCTCGACGTGCTCAACGTCGATGCGGGGGTCGACTATCGCCAGCGCACGCTCGCGCAGGTGAAGATGTATCACACGCCGCTCGGCGCGGAGGCCGATCGCGAACTGCGCCATGCATTCGGCAAGCTCGCGGCGGTGCCCGACGAGAGCCCGATCCTGCATATCGAGAAACGCGAATTGAAGGCGCTGCGCAAGGCGGACGGCGTCGTGTGGTTCGATTTCGCGACGCTGTGCGGCGGCCCGCGTTCGCAGAACGACTACCTGGAACTGGCGAGCCGCTTCCATGCGATCGTGCTGTCCGAGGTGCCGCAGATGTCGCCGCGGATGGCATCCGAAGCGCGCCGCTTCACGTGGCTCATCGACGTGCTGTACGACCACAAGGTCAAGCTGCTGATGTCCGCTGCGGTGCCGGCCGAGGAGTTGTACGTCGAAGGCCCGATGGCCAACGAATTCGCGCGTACGGTCTCGCGCATCGTCGAGATGCAGTCGAAGGAGTATCTCGAAACGCCGCGCCGCATCGTCGATACGTCGTTGACCTGAGCGGATGGTGAGCTTGGTAATTGGCGGGATTTAAACGTCAATTTCGGTTAAATTCTGCCGATCTCCGGGTATTTTCGGATTTGTCTTATATTCATCGTTGAGGTGAGCCGATATTGTGGTGTCATGGTTATTAAGGCTGGAGATGTCCATGACCCCGTATCGCGATTTGACCGACCACGAATGGCGCTGCGTCGCGCCGCTTCTGCCCGAAATGCAACCGCGCACCGAGTTGCGCGGCCGGCCGTTAGCCAACACGCGGGCCGTGCTGAACGGCGTGCTCTGGGTGATCTACAGTGGCGCAACATGGTCGGCCATGCCGCGCCGTTACCCGTCGTATCAAACATGCCATCGCCGCTTCAAGGTGTGGCACGAAACGGGTACGCTGATGAACGTGATGCGTGAGCTTTATGGCGACGCCGGCATGAATCTGTGCAATGAACTGTCCGCGCGGATGCGCAAGCACACGCAATCGAAGGCGGCGGAGGCGCGTAGCAACGCAGCGCCCGCGTATCGTGCACCGGGTAGCTATGCAGCGGATGCGATGAAGCACGCGGCGTGATGCCGTCGCGTTTCGTTGTGCGCGCACCAAAAGAAATCGGCCTGGCGACGTCGTCGCAGGCCGATTTCTTCATTGAGCCGCGCGTTTCGGCGCGTACGGCGTTATTGCTGGCGAACCCAGGTCTGCGAACGACCGAGCAGCGACACGCCGATGTAGCCGCGCACCACGAGCTTCTGGCCGCCGTCTTCGAGCGTCATCTTGCACTTGTAGACCTTGCCGTTCTCCGGGTCGAGAATGTTGCCGCCGTCCCAGTGGTCGCCGTCCTTCTTCATCGCCTTGATGATCGTCATGCCCTTGATGAGCTGATCCTTGCGCTCGTCCGTGCACGCGGTGCAGCGGCGATCGGGCGTATCGTTCGCGCCGAGGCCCTTGACGACCTTACCCGTCAGCGAGCCGTCGCCATCTTCGGCGATCTGTACGAGTGCCTTCGGTTGATGGGTGTTGTCGTCGATCGTCTGCCACATGCCGATGGGGCTATCGGCTTGCGCGAACGTGGGGGCTGCGCACGCGAGCAGGGCGCCGGCAATGGCGATTGCACGCAACGGGCGGGTCAGTTGAATCATTGTCATCCTCCTTGTTTTGCATGTCTGTTCGATTCGCCCGCACGACCGTCTGCATGGGGCGGGCATGTTGCGAGCTTCGCCAGAATACGTGAAACCGCGCGCCACGTTTGATAGAGGGGACTCTAATCGAAACAGCCCGCGTGACGCGGGCTGTTTCGTGACTTGGGTGACCGATCAGTTGAGCTGATAGGAGAACGCGGCATTGATCCGAGGGCTGCGCGATGCGCTTTCGACCGGTGCGTCGCCCACCGGTTTGGCGACGTTCAGGTCGAGACTGTAATAACGGCTGTCCGTGAACCGCACGCCGATGCCGACCGACGACATGCGGTTCGGCGACGGCGTGCCCGAGTGCAGATACACGCGCGCCATGTCGTATGCGATGTACGGCGTGATCGATTTCAGATACGTCCAGCCCGGCGTGAAGCCGCGGTTGACCTCCAGCGACATCCCCCAGCCCGAGTCGCCCGATGTCTCGCCCGGCTGGTAGCCGAGCGCGTAACGGGTCGAGCCGAACGAGATCTGTTCGGACGTCGGCAGCGAGTCGGGACTGTATTGCCCGGTCAGCGAGACCGACGTGCCGATCCGGAACGGCCATTCGTTCGTCTGCGTGAAGGTCGCGCCGGTGCGCACGAAGGTCAGCGAGATCGGGCTGTCCACCGAGGTCGTGGTCGTGCCGACGGTGATGTCCTGCGCTTTCGATGCGCCGAGGATGTTGAATCCTTTCGCGACGTTAACGCTCAGCTTCTGTACCTGTTTCGGCTGGACGCTCGTGTAGTCGAGCTGCATCTGCAGCACGCGGACCTGCGAGCGCGTATCGAGACTCGCACCGTTGATCTGGTTCTGGTAGCGGTCCTCGTTGTGCGACGCATAGCCCGACACGGTGCCGAGCAGGCTGCGCTGATTGTTCAACAGTATCGGATAGGAGGCCGAAAGACCGAGTTTTTCGTTCTTGACCGTCCGCTCGACGTACGACGGCAACCCCGGGTTGTCGGTCGGCTTGCCGCGATACGTGCTGGCGTCGAGGCGCGTGATCAGGCCGCTGCTGCCGACGGGCACCGCGCCGCTGAACGCGAAATAGGTTTGCTTGTCGCGTCCCGGCGGCGCGAGCGCCGAGATGCTCAACTGCTCGCCGAACCGCGTCAGGCCGTTTTCGGTCGCGGTGATGAGGCCCTGCACGCCGGGGTGGTTGAAGTCGATACCCGTGCTGACGTTGAACGGCTTGCGATCGACCGCGAGCTCGAGCGTCGTCGCGCCGTCGGTGGTCTGCGGCGGCGGGACATTCGCCTTCACCGTGAGGCCGGGCAGCAGGCCGAACGTGTTCACGTAACGCTCGAACGTCGCGCGGCGCAGCGGGCGATCGGCCGTGATGTGCGCGGCAATCGCGCGAATCTTCGGTTCCATCGCACCGGGCTTGCCGGTGACCTTGACGTCCGACACATAGCCTTCGACCACCGTGATGCGCACGACGCCGTTCTCGAACGTTTGCGCGGGGACGAACGCGAACGACAGCGCGTAGCCGCGTTCCTGGTACAGCGTCGTCACGCCGTTGGCGGTTTCGATCAGTTCGCCGATCGTGATGTCCTTGCCGACGAGCGGTGTGAAGCGGCGCGTGATTTCTTCGAACGGTATCGACTTCACGCCTTCGACCTGGAACGTCGTCGGCGTCAGGTGCCGCGACAGCAGCTCCTGCAATTGCGGCGCCTGTGGCGCGACCTGTACGGTGACGTTCGGGCCCGTCTTCGGCGCGTTGATCTGGGGAAGGGAGTCGAGCGGGTTACCGCCGACGCGCGTTTGTGCCTGTGCCGTACCTGCTGCCGCGATGGCGAGCAGCATCATCCATCTGTCGAGTCTGGATTTCATTGTTCTTCCTCGTAGGCCTTGCTTTTCGTCTTCTTTGTAATGCCGGCGCGCGACACCGGGGTGTCGCGCGCCGCGTGC
>NZ_JAKWFH010000065.1:0-37845 GCF_029522185.1 Burkholderia sp. IO2
GCAGCCCAGTGCCTGAAGTGCCTTGCGATCGAGCAATTCTTCCTCCGACATCCTCAAAATCAGGTGTCAGATTATGCAATCGCTCGAAAACCCTCCACGGTTTCCTGCGATGAACCAAAAAAAAGCCCCCGAACGAGTCGGGGGCGCATGGGTGCCGGCGCGATCCCGCTACCGGACCCTGCGCCTGTGGATGACTACGATGAAGCAAGCCGTTTTCATGCTGAATGGCTCCTGGATGCGTGGCGGACCGCCAGCGATATCGGACGATGTTAGGCGGACGACGGCAGCCGCGTCAACGCCCTAACGCGCGCGCACCGACACGAACTTCCGCGCGTTGTTGCGCTGGATCAACACGGCGATCACGCCGCCTTTCGCTTCGAGCGTCTGCACGTCGTCCGGCGTCTCGAGCAGCGTGTCGTTGAGCTCCAGCACCACGTCGCCCGGCTGGATGCCGGCGCGCGCGGCCGGGCCATGCACCGCATCCACCATCATCCCGACCGCGAGCCCGGTCGAACGGCGCTCGTCGTCGCTCAACGCATGCATCGTCAGGCCGAGGCGGTCGCCGTGGTCGCCTGCATCGCCCGCCCCCGAACCCGGCCCCGGCCGCGCAGCGGCCTTCGGCGCGGCCATGCCGACCGTGGTGGCCGCGCTACCGCCCGCGTCGTCGGCGCCGGTGATCGTCAGCATCATCGGCGCACGGTTGCGGATCACGCGCAGCCGCGCCTTGCCGCCCGGTGGCAGCGCGCCGGCCAGATCGTTCAGTTCGGCCGAGTGGCCGATCGTCTTGTCGCCCACCTTCACGATCACGTCGCCGGGTTTCAGGCCGGCCGTGGCGGCCGGCGAGCCGGGCGCGACCCCGTTGACGAGTGCGCCCGCCGCACGCGGCAGTCCGAACGCCGCGGCCAGGCCGACGCCCACGTCCTGCACGTCGACGCCGAACGCATTGCCCGACGACGCCTCCGCCGCGGGCGGCGGAGCCTGCTGCGCCTGCACTTGCGCCTGCTGTTGCGCACGCAACTGGGCGCGCACCTTCGTCGCGAACGCGATCGGGATGGCGAACGTCGTGCTCGCGTAGCGGTCGGCGCCCGTATACACCTGCACCGCGATGCCGATCACGTCACCCGCGCGATTGAACACCGGGCCGCCCGAGTTGTCGGGGTTCGGTGCGATGTCGGTTTCGAAGAACGGAAACGCGCTGCCGTCCGGCAGCCGGCGCGACGTCGCGCTGACGATGCCGGCCGTGACCGTGTTGCCCGAGCCGTCCGGCGCGCCGATCGTCATCACCGGTTCGCCCGCGCGCACTTTCGACGAATCGCCGACGCGCACGAACGGCAGCTTCGTCGCGTCGACGCGCAGCACGGCCACGTCGCTTTGCGGATCGACGGCCAGTACCGTCGCCTTGAATTCGCGCCGGTCGGTGAGCCGCACCGTCACGTCGGTCGCCTCGTCGACCACATGAGCGGACGTGAGGATCAGGCCATCGGCGCTGACGATGAAACCCGAGCCGCTGCCGGACACCGCACGCGGCGCGGTATCGGGCGCCGGTGCCTGCGGCCCCTGCGCGGACGGCGGTGCGCCATGGCGGAAGAACGCGGCGAGCGGATCGTCGGGATCGAGCATGGCAAAGGCCGGGCCGCCGGTTTGCGGGTCGGGCGTGGCGGCCATGATGGTCACGACCGCCGGGCCGTAGCGCTCGACGATCGCCGGGAAGTCGACCGGCATCGCGTAAGGCGCGGCGGGCGGCCGCGCCTTCATCGCGGGCGGTGCGGCGGGTGGTGCGAGGGTGCCGGCGATGGCGGCGGGCGGCGGCAAGATTCCGGCAAGCACGCCCCCGATCAACGCGGTGCGAAGCACGGCGCGAGCAAGCGTCTGGCAGACCACGGTGCACCTCCCCCGGGCAGTCGCGACGCCACCCTGCGCGAGACGCGCAGGCGCCCGACGAGCACCGGTACACGCCTCCATTTATAGCCCACGCGCCGGTTGGAACATACGAATCGAAACCCGTATGCCGGGAGGTGCCCGGGCGGCGGAACCGCGAGGGCGGCCGTTTCGAACAAAGTGCGCGGTTCGTCAATCCGAATATCCACCACGCATTGGGGTGGACGTCGGTGCCGGGGTCTTCGTCACGGTCTGCGGCCGGGCATGCCATCTGTCGCACATCACGGACAGGCCGAGCGCAATCACGATCACGCAGCAGGAAGTTCGAGGTGGCGAAACCCTACCATCACGCGTGCCCCGCGCCCACCCGCTCCGCGATCGCCGACACCATCCGCAACATCGGCTCGAACGCATCGGCCGACGTATTGCCGAAACCGAGCACGAGCCCGTTGCCGGCGCGCGCCGCATCGATCGCGAAACCCGACAGCGGAAACGGCCCGATGCCATGCGCGCGCGCCGCTTCGACGATCGCGCGATCGCGATAACGCGCCGGCAACCGCAGCGCGAGATGCAGCCCGCACGGGCCGCCCTCGACCTGGTGCGGCACGCTCAGGCTGCTATCGAGCGCGGCGAGCAGCAACCGCCGCCGGTCGCGATACAGCCGGCGCATCCGTCCGAGATGCCGGCCGTACTCGCCCGTCTCGATGAAATCGGCCAGCGCGAGCTGCACGTGGCGCGTCCCGCCGCGCAGCATCTCCGGCAGCGCCGGCCGCACGGCGGCCAGCAACGCGTCGGGCAGCACGAGAAAACCGATCCGCAGCGCCGGAAACATCGTCTTGCTGAACGAGCCGAGATAGACGACCGGCGAATCCGGCGCGAGCCCGTGCATCGCGCCGATCGGCTCGCCGGTGTGACGGAATTCGCTGTCGTAGTCGTCCTCGATGATCCACGCGCGATGGCGGCGTGCCGCATCGATCAGCGCGAGCCGGCGCGAGATCGACAGCACGGCACCGGTCGGGAACTGGTTCGACGGCGTCGTGTAGACGAGTCGCGGCGGCCGCTCGCGCCAGTCGTCCGGTTCCGCACGCAGCCCTTCCGCGTCCACCGGCATCGGCACGACGTCGAGGTCGGCCGCCTGCATCGCGGTTCGCGCGCCGCGATAGCCGGGCTCCTCGACCCACACCGTATCGCCCGGATTGGTCAGCAACTGTGCGCACAGCGCGATCGCGCCTTGAGCGCCTTCGGTGATCACGATCTGTTCGGGATCGCAGCGCACGCCGCGCGTGACGGCCAGATGGCGCGCGATCGATTCGCGCAGGGCGGATTCGCCGAGCGGATCCCCATACGCGAGCAGCTCGCGGCCGGCACGGCGCAGCGCGCGGTCGATCGCGTGCCGCCACGCATCCACCGGGAAATGCGACAGCGCGGGCACGCCCGGCCGGAAGCCCTCCGATTCGCCGGTGCCGACGAGGCTCGGACGAATCCGGCCGAGCCGCTGCGCGACGGCCGGCGGCGCGGCCCGCCTGCGCGGCGGCGCCGGCCGCGACAGCCCGACGACCCGCGTGCCGCGACGATCCGACTGCAGGAAGCCTTCGGCGACGAGCTGCTCGTACACGGCGGCCGTCGTATTGCGCGACACGCCGAGCGTTTCGGCCAGCGCGCGCGTGCCGGGCAACCGCGTGCCGGCCGGCATCGCGCCGCCGAGGATCGCGTCGCGCAAGCGGCGCAGCAACTGGCGCTGCAGCGACGGTGCGCCGGGCGTACGTGCCAGCGGCGCATCGAGCGGCAGCAACGGCGCGGCGCCGGAAGGAAAGGCAGTCGTCATCGGAATATCGCGGCGTGAAAAGTCGAACCTGCGGTGATTGGCGAACGGCGGGCGATCACGGCTCGTGGCACCATAAATTTACCGTTCTCTGGCGCTTCTCATGGTACCTCGCCGGGACTACGATCGTCTGCATGCCGGCATGTCGCCGGCCGCCAACCGAAGCGAGATCGACCTTGCCCACGCTCACCAACGCTTTCCAGCAGCCCATCGGCCAACCCGTTCCCGACTGGTCCGCGCGTCCGCGCCCCGAGCGCATCGCGCTCGAAGGCCGTTACTGCCGGCTCGAACCGCTCGACGCCGAGCGCCATGCGGCCGACCTGTACGCGGCCTACGCCCAGGCGCCCGACGGCAGCGACTGGACCTATCTCGCGCACGGCCCGTATGCCGACGAGTCGAGCTACCGCGACTACGCGCGCGGCGCGCAGGCGAGCACCGATCCGCTGCACTACACGGTGATCGACCGCGCCACGGGTCGCGCGGTCGGCACGCTCGCGCTGATGCGCATCGATCCGGCCAACGGCGTGATCGAGGTCGGCTCCGTCACGTTCTCGCCGCTGCTCAAGCGCACGCCGGTTTCGACCGAAGCGCAGTTCCTGCTGATGAAGTACGCGTTCGACACGCTCGGCTACCGGCGCTACGAATGGAAGTGCGACGACCTGAACGCGCCGTCGCGCAAGGCGGCCGCCCGGCTCGGCTTCCGCTACGAAGGCACGTTCCGGCAGGCGATCGTCTATCGCGGCCGCAATCGCGACACCGCGTGGTTCTCGATCATCGACGGCGAATGGCCGGACGTCCGCGCCGCGTTCGAAGCATGGCTCGCACCGGAGAACTTCGATGCCGAAGGCAACCAGCGCCAGCCGCTCACCGCGATACGCCACGCGCAGGCCAGCGCACGCGACGCAGCCAGCCGCGCGAACGACGCCACGCGCGTCACGGTACGCCCGCTCGTCGCCGCCGACGAAGCCGCGTGGCGTCCGCTGTGGCAGGGTTACCAGAAGTTCTATGACACGGCGCTGAGCGACGCGGTGTTCGCGACGACCTGGGCGCGCCTGATGGATCCGGCCGAGCCGATGTTCGTGCTCGGCGCGTTCGACGCGTCCGGTGCGCTGGTCGGGATCGTGCATTCGATCTACCACCGCTCGTGCTGGACCGAAGGGCCGTACTGCTATCTGCAGGACCTGTACACGGCGCCCGACGCGCGCGGGCAAGGTGCCGGCCGCGCGCTGATCGAGGCCGTGTACGAACGGGCCCGCGAAGCCGGCGCGAGCCGCGTGTACTGGCTCACGCACGAGACCAACACGGCCGCGCGCGCGCTGTACGACAAGCTCGCGAACAACGCCGGTTTCATCCAGTACCGGCACGACCTGAAGAAGTAACGTCGCCGCTCCGACGGCCGATGTTCAGCCCGGAACATCGGCCGGATCGCGTGCGTCGCCGTCCCGCGGCGCGCCATCGCACGCCGCACCGTCCCTACCCGGCACCGACGCCGGGCAGATCATCTCGTCGCCGTTGGCCGGCACCGGTCGCCGCACCGGCCGGAACACCGGCTCGCCCGGCTCGATCGGCTGCCCGGAAAGCGCGCAGCGACCGGGCTGCAACGCGACGCGCAGCCGCCAGCGCTGCTCGCCGTAGTGACACCGGCCGCTCTCGACCCATCGCACCAGCAGTCCGTCGTCGCCCGCCTCCAGCACCGTGACGAACAGTTGCGGGCGCAACGGCGACGCCGCGGCCGTCCCCTGCTCCGGAATCGGCGCGCGGCCGATCGTCACGAGCGGGTGGGCGATCACGCCGCCGCGCGACGGCATCGCGTCGTCTTCGTCGAACGCGGACGCGTCGCACGACAGGTCTTCTTCGCGGATCGGGCTTTCCATGGTGTTGAGCATGCTTGACGAATTTCCGTGCAGGTTGAACGACGCCGGCGCGTTCAGCGCCGGCCCATCGGTTCGCGCAGCAGGGACAGGCCGATCGCCGCGCCGACGGCGGCGGCCGCGAGCATCAGCCCGATGCCGCCCGACCAGCCAAACGCACCGACGATCGCGCCGATCGTCAGCGGCCCGATCACCTGGCCGAGATAGTTGCCCTGCACGACCCAGCCGATGCTGAGCGGCGCCAGCGACGGCGACGGGGCGGAGCCCGGCGCGCACGCGAGAATGGTCGCGGGCAGCATCCCGGCCATCGCCGAAAACGCGAACACGAGCACGACCGCGAGCGGCGCGGGTGTCGCCGCGCCGAAGAGGCCCGCGCCCGCCGCGCCGATCGCGACCGACGTCGCCGCCATCACGATCCCCGGTCGCGCCCCGCGCGACAGCAGCCAGCCGGCCGTCAGGTTGCCGATCACGCACGCGGCGACGATCGCCGCGCTGATCAGCCCCGCCGCGCCGACCGCGACGCCGAGGCGCTGCATCAGGAACACCGGCAGGAACGTCATCACCGCGAAGAACTGCACGTTGTAGGTCGCGAAGCCCAGTGCGAGGAGCGTGGTCGAGCGCGACGCGAGCACGGCGCGCAGCGCGGGGCCGATGCGCGTCGTCGCCTGCCGCGACGGCGCGTCGGCCGACGTCGTGACCGGCACCGCGGCCGCCGCGACGAGCGTCAGCGCCGCGGCCGCGAGCCAGCCGTTGCGCCAGCCGCCGAGCAGCGGCCCGACCAGCATCGACAGCGCCATGCCGGCCGGCATGAAGGTGCTCCACAGGCCGAACGCGAAATTGCGCCGTTCGGGCGGCGTCACGCGGTTCAGCACGGCCGGCGCTGCGACCACCACGATCACGAACCCGAGGCCTTCCGCGAAGCGCGTGGCCAGCAACAGCGCGAAGCTGCCGGCCCAGGCGCCGGCCACGCTCGACAGGCCGAGGATGACGAGGCCCGTCACCAGCAGCCGCCGGTCGCCCCAGCGCCGCACCAGCAGGCCGGCGGCGATCCCGCCGAACACGCCGACGAACGGAAACACCGACATGATCCCGCTCAGCGACGCGAGCGAGCCGCCGAACTCGTGCTGGAGCGACGGCAAGCCGATCGTCGCCTTGCCGACGTGCAGCGCCGACACGATGCTCGCCAGCACGACGTTCGCGACGGCGGCCCGGTAGCTGCGCGCCGGCAGCGTGGCGGCATCGGCCGCGACAGGCGATTCGGTCATCTTCACCTCCGTTGAAGCGGCGGCGTGCAACGGGATGTCTCACGCGACCGCAATCGGACTGGCGCACATGATACAAATTGAAGTTAACTTCAAGTAAAGGGGCAGCGCGCGCAACGATCCGTTTCGGCGATGGTGACAATGGCCGGCGCGACACGCGACGGCATCCTGGTCTAAGCTGTCCGCTTCGTCCGACAACGCCGCGCCCCTCCTTATGTCGACCGCCTCCCCTGCACCGGCCACGCTGTTTCCGCTCGACGAAGCCTGGACGGATTTCCCCCGCCGCAAGGCGGCCGTGCGCACCTTCATCGCCGGGTACTGCGCCGCGCGCGGCCGGCGCGATGCGCCGCTGCACGACGGCCCGGACGGCCATGTCGTGCAGTTCGACGGCGCGATGGGCCGGCCTTTCGAGCATTTCATGATCGAGGGCGCGCCCGTGTCCGGCGCCGGCCCGTTTGCGGTTGGCGCGTGGATCACGCGCTACGGCGCGGCACCGCTGCCGCCCGCGCTGCACGGCCGGACGCGCCGGCTGACCGACGAGCATTTCATGGCCGCCGACATCGACGGGCTGTCCGGCGACGACGCGCTCGCGCTTTCGCTGGCCTGCGACACGCCTGGCGCGATCGACGCGTTCAACGCCAGCGGCGCCTTCGCGCCGTTCCAGCCGAATCCGGCCGCGTTCCTGTTCGCGCACCGGCTCGACGGACAGATCGCGGCCACCGCGCGCTACGGCTTCGCGTCGCCGCGCGATATCGTCGTCGACCGCGTCGGGACGGCGGACGCATACCGCCGCCGCGGCCTGGCGACGCAACTGCTCGCCGCGATCGTCGCGCACGCACGGCACCGGGGTGCGCGCCGCGTGTGGCTCATATCGACCGAGGTCGGCCAGCCGCTGTACCGCGCCGCCGGATTCACGCCGCTCGCCGCGGTCGCCGTGGACGAAGTCGTCGCCTGAACGCGGATCGAACGGCGCCGCCCGTCGCCGTTCGTCTCGCGATTCGTCTCATTGCGCTGAGACGAACGTCCCGGCGTCTCACGCGCTTCGCTGTGGCGCTATCGCAGCAAATTCGACGCTCCGTTCCTTCCAAATCGTTGCCGTTCGGCGGACAGCGACATGGTGCAGCGCACCCGACGCACATTTTCCGGCCGCCACGCATCGCCCGGCTTCACGCTGGCCCCGTTCCTGCATACCGGTCGAACGCGCAATCGCGCGACGGGCGCGCCGGCAACATCGCCGCACGCCCGACGACAACCTGACGGAGACAGCAACGTGAGTACACCGGCACCGATCACTCCCCCCAGCATGAAGGCCGCCGTCTGGCACGGCCGCCACGACATCCGCGTCGAAGAGGTTCCCGTTCCGGAACGCCCGCCGGCAGGCTGGGTCACGATTCGCGTGCACTGGTGCGGCATCTGCGGCTCCGACCTGCACGAATACGTCGCCGGGCCGGTGTTCATCCCGGTCGACGCGCCGCATCCGCTGACCGGCCTGAAAGGCCAGTGCATCCTGGGCCACGAGTTCAGCGGCGAGATCGCCGAGCTCGGCGCGGGCGTGTCGGGCTTCGCGGTCGGCGACCGCGTGACGGCCGACGCATGCCAGCATTGCGGCACCTGCTGGTATTGCCGGCACGGGCTGTACAACATCTGCGAGAACCTCGCGTTCACGGGGCTGATGAACAACGGCGCGTTCGCCGAATACGTGAACGTGCCGGCCGAACTGCTGTACAAGCTGCCCGACCATTTCCCGACCGAGGCCGGCGCGCTGATCGAACCGCTCGCGGTCGGGCTGCATGCGGTGAAGAAGGCCGGCAACATCGTCGGGCAGACCGTCGTCGTGGTCGGCGCGGGCACGATCGGCCTGTGCACGATCATGTGCGCGAAGGCCGCGGGCGCCGGACGCGTGATCGCACTGGAAATGTCGGCCGCGCGCAAGCAGAAGGCGCTGGAGGTCGGCGCGAGCGTGGTCGTCGATCCGAAGACGTCCGACGCGATCGCGGAAGTCCGGGCGCTGACGGGCGGCTACGGCGCGGATGTCTCGTTCGAGTGCATCGGGCACACGGCCACCGCGAAGCTCGCGATCGACGTGATCCGCAAGGCCGGCAAGTCGGTGATGGTCGGCATCTTCGAGGAACCGGCGCCGTTCAACTTCTTCGACATCGTGTCGACCGAGAAGGAAGTGATCGGCTCGCTCGCGTACAACGGCGAATTCGCGGACGTGATCCGCTTCATCGCGGACGGCCGCATCGACGTGCAGCCGCTCATCACCGGGCGCATCGCGCTCGGCGACATCGTCGCGCACGGCTTCGAGGAGCTGGTCAACCACAAGGACCGCAACGTGAAGATCATCGTCCAGCCGGCCGTTTCCTGAGTGCACACGCGCGGCCGCGGCATCGATTCCCGCCGCGCCGCGCCGGCCGCCGTACAGGCGTATAGCGGCCCCCCCTCGAGCGTCGCCCCCGTGCGCGGGCGGCGCGCCTGCGTGCGCATCCCTTCGCTCTGTCGTCACCGTCCAAGGCAGCCGCCATGTCGCGCTTCCTCCGGAAGCGGCGCGCCCAAACATTCGCAATCCCTAACATTCACCGCAACGCGCGATCCGCACCGGTGCGCGATCAGGGTTTCTCCGCATCAAGCACGATGCGTCCGGCGTCGACAGGATGGTGGCGCAACGCGATCCGGTGCCGCGTGCGATCCGGCTTCCCGGGCGCGATCGTTGCCGCCCCGTCACGACGGAACACCTGTCGAACCTCACGGCGCCACGGCGCCGACAGGCCGAGAATACGGGCCTCCCAGGGATAGTTCGCAAAACACGGTGTGCCATGAATCTCTCGTTCAATCGGGAACGCGCAAACGACGTTCGCTCGCTGACGATCCAGCAGAAAACCCATCTCGGCTTCGCGCTCGTCACCACGCTGCTGGCCTTGCTGTGCGGCACGATCATCGCGGGCAGTGTCCGCCAATACCGGCAGGAAAACGCCGACCTGCAAAGCTTCGAATTCGTCCACGGCGCGATGATCGCCGCCAACATGATCTCGGCCGAACGCGGCCCGACGAACGACCTGCTCGTGCGCGCGCAGCCCGACGCCGCGACGGAGCGGCGCAACCTGCGCGCCGCGCGCGAGCGTTCCGACCGCGCGCTCGCGCATTTTCGGGCCGGCATCGGGCACGCGGCGGCGCTCGACGACCGCGAGCGCGGCAACCTGCTGCACGCGGTCGATGCGATCCGGATCACGCTCGCCGATGCGCGCGCGGAAGTCGACGCACTCGACGCGCGGCCGCTCGCGTCCCGCACGGTGCGCGACATCCAGCATGCGCAGGCGCGCCTGTTCCGGGTCGTCGACACGGTGTCGCTGCTGATCGACGGCGCGATGACCGACACGGCCATGCGCGACCCGCGCACGTCGGGCGCGATCCTGCTCGCGCGGCTGCTGAGCGACCTGCGGGAGTACGCGGGACGCACGGGCTCGCTGCTCGTCGCGCCAATGTTCGCGCGGCAGGCGCTCGATCGCACGCAGTTCGCGGAGATCATGCTGATGCGCGGACGCATCGAACAATTGCGCGCACTGATCGACGGCGCGCTCGGCGCGCGGCTCGACGATGCGGACGTGGCCCGCGAGTACGCGCAGCTCAACGCGGCGTTCGACCGTCATCTGCTGCCGCTCGTCGACGCGATCGTCGCGAACGGCCGGACAGGCGCCTACGCGATGAGCGCCGGCGATTTTTCGCGAACGATCGTCCCGTATTTCGGGCCGTGCGAGCGGCTGCGCGACCGCGTGATCGACGCGGCGCGGCGCCGCGCCGTCTCGGACCGGAACACCGCGCGGATCAAGGTGGCGGTATCGGCATGCGCGACCGCGCTCAGCGTCGCGATCCTGCTGTCGCTCGCGCGCGGCACGCAGCGGCTGCTGTCGACGCCGCTCGATGCGCTCGGACGCCGGATCGTCGCACTCAGCGACGGCGATACGACGCCCGTCGCGATGCCGAGCGGCGTCGGGCCCGAGCTCGCCCGCATCGACCAGGCACTGGAGACCTTGCGCCATGCGCATGTGCGCCGCGACATGCTCGAACGCCAGCGCAACGACATGCTGACGCTGTTCTCGCACGACATGCGCGCGCCGCTGACGTCGCTGATCATCCTGATCGACGCGCAGGAACACCGCGCGAACGACGCACCGACAAAGCGGCAATTCGAGAGAATCGGCAGGCTCGCCCGCCATACGCTGGCGATGGCCGACGGTTTCGCGCAGTTGTCGCGCGCGGAAGCCAGCGAATACGAGCGCGTGCCGGTCAACCTCGCCGACCTGATGAACGAGGCGCGCGACGCCGTATGGCCGCTCGCGCATCGCAAACGCATCTCGATCGACGACGTGCCGCGCCGCGACGACACGATCGTGCACGGCGACCCTGCGTTGCTGTCGCGCGCGCTGATCAACCTGCTGGATAACGCAATCAAGTACAGCCCGTCGCTGACGAGCATCGAATGCCGGGTGGAACCGGGCGCCGACGGCCGGGCCGTGCACTGCACGATCCGGGACCGCGGCTGCGGGATCAGCCACACGGACCAGACGCGGCTGTTCGAACGCTACCGGCGCTTTCGCACGGCCGGGCAACCGGACACGGGCGGCGTGGGGCTCGGGATGGCGTTCGTCAAGGCCGTCGTCGAACGGCACGCGGGCGACATTCACGTGCAGAGCGCCGTGCTGCAGGGCACCACGATCACGATCGCGCTGCCGGCGGCGGCGAACCCATGACGTCGCAACCCCGCGCGATTCTTCGATATACTGAACCGAACCCTTTTCGGGGCAACCGGGGGGCAACCCGCCTTCCTCGCGTCCGCCCCGCCTGCGTGGAAGCGCGCACCGTGAAACCGCGAACCGGACTGATTCTCGAACTCTTCGTCAACCTCGTGCTGCCCTGGGTGGCCTATCGGGTCGCGCATCCGTATTTCGGCGAAACCGGCGCGCTGTACGCGTCGGCGGTTCCGCCGATCATCTGGTCGATCGTCGAATTCATCCGCTCGCGCCGCGTCGACGCGGTGGCGGCCATCGTGCTGCTCGGCATCACGCTGTCGATCGTCGGGATGGCGTTCGGCGGCAGTCCGCGCACGCTGCTGATGCGCGAATCGATCGGGTCGGGCACGATCGGCATCGTGTTCCTGCTGTCGTTGTTCCGCGAACGCCCGCTGATCTACTATCTGGCCCGCGCGACCGTGGCCCGCGAGATGGACGGCGGCGCCGCGCACTTCGAAGCCGTCTGGGACGCGCAGCCGGGCCTGCGGCAGATGCTGCGGCTGATGACGTTCGTGTGGGGCGCCATCATGACGGTCGAGATGCTGCTGCGCTGGTGGATGGTCGTCAACTGGCCGGTCGAACGCGTGCTGGTCGTGTCGCCGGTCATGGGCTACACGGTGTTTGCCTGCCTGCTGCTGTGGACGTTCTGGTACCGGCGGCGGATGCGCGTGCGCAACAGCGTCGACATCCCGGGCCGCGGCGGCGTCACCGAAACCGCCGGCCGCTGACACGCGGCGCGCCGGCTGCCCGGCAGCGTGTCACGGCACCTGCTGTATGATGCGCGGCGTCTCGTCCGCCCATCCGCTTCCCGTCATGTCCCTTTCGCTCCTTCCGTGTGCCACGATCTGGCTCGCCCTGTTCGCGGCCGCCGCATTCGCGTGGCATCGCCCACTGCACGGCCTGAGCATCGGCGTCGCCGCGCTCGGCTACGCGGGCGCGCTGGCATTCGGCCAGCTCGCGCCGATCACGCTGGCGCCATTCGCGCTGCTGATCGCGGCCGGCTGGGGCGTGCTGCCCGCGCGGCCGCTCGCGGTGCGCATCGCCGCGCATCTCGTCTTCGCCGCGCTCGCGATCGCGCTGAGCCTGCACCTGATTCCCGGCTTCCACAATCCGCGCGTGATCGCGCCGACCCGTTTCACGCCGGACGCCGTGCCGTTCACGATGTACCTGAATTTCGACAAGCCGCTCGTCGGCCTGTGGCTGTTGTGGGCGCTGCCGTGGGTCGCGCCCGACGTCGCGCTGTCGCGCGCGCTGCGCACCGGCGCGGTGGCGGCCGCCGCAACGGCCGCCGCGTGCCTGGCCGGCGCGCTCGCGTTCGGGATGGTCGGCTGGGCCCCCAAATGGCCGCCGTCCGGCTGGCTGTGGCTCGCGAACAACCTGCTGCTGGTGACGCTCGCCGAGGAAGCGCTGTTCCGCGGCTACGTCCAAGGCGGGCTGACCCGCGTGTTGCACGCTTATTCCTCGGGCCCGTGGGTCGCGCTCGCGGCCGGCGCGGTACTGTTCGGCGCCGCGCACGCCGCGGGCGGCTGGCAATGGATCGCGCTCGGCACGGTGGCCGGCGTCGGCTACGGGCTCGCGTGGCGGCGCGGCGGCCTGCTCGCCGCCGCGCTCGCGCATGCGGGGCTGAACGTCGTCCACTTCGGCCTGTTCACCTACCCGATGCTCGCCGCCGCGCGCTGAACGCGGTGCGCGGCGGCGCCCGCGTTGCCGCTCAGTTGAACCCGGCCACCGCGTGCGGCACGTACGGGCGTTCGAGCGTCGCGATTTCGTCGTCGGTCAGCTTCAGCGCGAGCGCCCCGAGCGCATCGTCCAGTTGCTGCGGCTTCGAAATGCCGACGATCGGCGCGGTCACGCCGCGCTTTTGCGCGACCCACGCCAGCGCGACCTGCGCCCGCGGCACGTTGCGCGCGGCGGCGATCGCCGCGACGGCCTCGACGACCGCCTTGTCGGCATCGATCGTCGCGTTGTACAGCTGCTGCCCGACCTCGTCCTTCTGCTGCCGTTCCGACGATTCGTCCCAGTTGCGCGTCAGGCGCCCGCGCGCGAGCGGGCTCCACGGAATCACCGCGATGCCTTCGTCCTCGCACAGCGGCAGCATTTCGCGCTCTTCCTCGCGATACAGCAGGTTCAGGTGGTTCTGCATGCTGACGAAGCGGGTCCAGCCGTGCTGCTTCGACGTGTGCAGCGCCTTCGCGAACTGCCATGCGAACATCGACGAGGCGCCGATATAGCGCGCCTTGCCGGCCTTCACGACGTCGTGCAACGCCTCGAGCGTCTCCTCGATCGGCGTGCCGTAGTCCCATCGGTGAATCTGGTAGAGATCGACGTAGTCGGTGCCGAGCCGCTTCAGGCTCTGGTCGATGTCGGTCATGATCGCCTTGCGCGACAACCCGGCGCCGTTCGGCCCCGGCCGCATCCGGTAGAACACCTTGGTCGCGATCACGACGTCGTCGCGCTTCGCGAAATCGCGCAGCGCGCGGCCGACGATCTCCTCCGACGTGCCGTCCGAATACATGTTCGCGGTGTCGAAGAAGTTGATGCCGGCCTCGATCGCCCGCTGGATGATCGGCCGGCTTTCCGCTTCCGGCAGCGTCCACGGGTGCGTGCCGCGCAACGGCTCGCCGAACGTCATGCAGCCCAGCACCAGCTTCGACACGTCCAGCCCGGTCGACCCGAATTTCACGTATTCCATCGCACGCCTCGCCACTCAAGTTGGGGTTGCGGCCGGATGCGCGCCGCGCATCCGCCAGACGTCGCATGGTATCCCGCATGCGGCGAACGCGTATGACCGCGCGCCGCGTGCAGGCTGCGTGAAAGGTCGAACCTTGACGGCCGGACCGGGCGGCCCGGTTACTTGACCTGGTCGGCGATCGGCTGCAGGAACGCGGAGAAGCCGGTCAGCATGATCTGCACGCCGATGCACAGCAGCAGGAACGCCGACACGCGCTTCGCGACCTTGGTCCCTTCGCTGCCGAGATAGCGTGCGAGCAGCGCGGAGCGGCTGTAGACCTGCCAGATCACGAGCGCGACGAGCACGGACACCGCGATCGACACGATGCTCGACAGCATGAATTCCGACAGCTTGTGCGTGCGGTTCGCGTTCAGTGCGATCGCGGTCGCGATCGAGCCGGGACCGACCGTCAGCGGCACCGTCAACGGGAAGAACGCGCGCGTCATGATCGCGTTCGCGTCGATCGGCTTGACCGGCGTGTCGCCGCCGCCCGGCCCGTCGGGCTCGTTCAGCATCTGCCAGCCGGCCACCGCGACCGCGAAGCCGCCGCCGATCCGCAGCGCTTCCATCGAGATCCCGAAGAAATGCAGCACCGGCGTGCCGGCGAAGAACGCGACCATCAGGACGACGAACGCGTTGAACGCGACCTTCCTCGCGAGCAGATCCCGTTCGTACGCGGTGAGCGCCTCGGTCCGTTCGAGAAACAGGAACGCGATGCCGATCGGATTGATGATGCCGATCAGGCCGGTAAAGCCGAACAGGATCTCGGAGACAAGGCGGTTGACGATCATCGTGCGAAGCATCGGTCGGGGCTGGGCCGGCAGCGCGCCGGGGGTCACGCATTGTAGTGCAAGCGCTCGCGCCCGAGACGCAAAATACGGCCGGCCCGGTTGCGCCGACGGTCGCGGTCGAGTTTCGTCGTGCAGCCTTATTCGGCGCCCGCCTCCCACGCCGGCGGCCGCTTCGCGAAGAAGGCCGCGAAGCCTTCCTTCGCTTCCGGCGTCGCCCGCACCCGCGAGATCGTCTGCGCGGTGAACGCCGCGCGTTCGTCCGACGGCGGGTATTCGCCGATCGCATCGAAAAAGCGCTTGATCTCCATCAGCGCGTGCGGGCCGTTGCGGCCCAGTTCCGCGAGCGTCCGTTCGAGCGTGTCGTCGAGCGCATCGAGCGGCACGGCCTGATGGATCAGCCCGATCGCGACGGCTTCGGCGGCCGCGAGCTGCGTCGCGGTCAGCGCGAGCCGGCGCGCCTGGCGCTGGCCGACCGCCTCGACCAGATACGGACCGATCACGGCCGGCAGGATCCCGAAACGCGCCTCGCTGACCGAGAAGCGCGCGTGATCGCTGGCAATCACGATGTCGCAGGCCGCGCACAACCCGACCCCGCCGCCGAACGCGTGGCCCTGCACGCGTGCGACCGTCGGTTTCGGGCACTGCCGGATCGCGCGCATCATCGCGGCGAACCGCTCGGCGTCGCGCAGGTTCGCGGCCGCGTCGTTCGCGCTCGCACGCTGCATCCACTGCAGGTCGGCGCCCGCGCAAAATGCGCGACCGTCCGAACGCAGCACGATCGCGCGCACGTCTTCGCGCCGGCCGAGCGTCGTGAACGCGTCGGTCAGCTCCGCGATCATCGTCTCGTCGAACGCGTTCAGCACGTCGCCGCGCTGCAGCGCGACGGTCGCGATGCCGCGCGCATCGACCGTGACGGCCAGGGTCTTCAATTCATCCATCGAACAGGTTTCCTCGGGTAGAACGGCACACCTCGACATCAGGCGGCCTGACGGCGATCGATCACGCGGCGCGCCTTGCCGGTCGCGGTCGCCGGAATGCCGCCGGCTGCCAGCACCGTCACGCCGGACGACACGCCGACCATCGTCTTGATCCGGTGCTGCAACTCGCGCGCGAGCGCCGCGCGCTCGCCGTCGGTGACGGACGCCGCCGCCTCGGAGCGCAACTCGACCGCGAGGTCGAGCCGGTCCATGTGACCGTCGCGCGACAGCGTGATCTGGAACTGGCCCGACAACATCGGCAGCGCGACGACGATCTCCTCGATCTGGCTCGGAAACACGTTCACGCCGCGCACGATCAGCATGTCGTCGGAGCGGCCCGTGATCTTCGCGAGCCGGCGCATCGCGCGCGCGGTCGGCGGCAGCAGCGCGGTGAGGTCGCGCGTGCGGTAGCGGATCACCGGCATCGCCTCCTTCGTCAGCGACGTGAACACGAGCTCGCCCTGGCTGCCGTCGGGCAGCACTTCGCCGGTGACGGGATCGATGATCTCCGGGTAGAAATGGTCTTCCCAGATCACCGGGCCGTCCTTCGTCTCGACGCATTCGCACGCGACGCCCGGGCCCATCACTTCCGACAGCCCGTAGATGTCGAGCGCGTCGATGCCCACGCGCGTCTCCACTTCATTGCGCAGCGCCTGCGTCCACGGTTCGGCGCCGAAGATGCCGATCTTCAGCGACGATTCGGCCGGGTCCATCCCCTGCCGCACCATCTCGTCGACCAGGTTCAGCATGTACGACGGCGTGACGAGGATGATCTTCGGCTCGAAGTCGCGAATCAGTTGCACCTGCTTCTCGGTCTGCCCGCCGGACATCGGCACGACCATGCAGCCGAGCCGCTCCGCGCCGTAGTGAATCCCGAGGCCGCCGGTGAAGAGACCATAGCCGAACGCGTTGTGCAGCGTATCGCCCGGGCGGCCGCCGGCCGCGCGGATCGAGCGCGCGGTCACGTTCGCCCACGTGTCGATGTCGCGCGCGGTGTAGCCGACCACGGTCGGCTTGCCGGTCGTGCCGCTCGACGCGTGCACGCGCACGACCTGCTCGCGCGGCACCGCGAAGAGGCCGAACGGATAGTTGTCGCGCAGGTCGTTCTTGGTCGAGAACGGGAATTTCGCGAGATCGGCGAGCGATTTCAGGTCGTCCGGATGCACGCCGGCCGCGTCGAACGTGCGGCGATAGTGCGGGACGTTGTCGTACGCGTGGCGCAGCGACCACTTGAGGCGTTCGAGCTGCAGCGCCTGCAGTTCGTCGCGGCTGGCGGTCTCGATCGGCTCGAGGGCGGCGGCGGGATGCGTCGGGTGAGTCATCGGGGTGCTCCTCCAATGGCGTGATGTCGTTATCGTGTTCGAAGTAACCGGGGCGGGCGGCTACGACCGGAACGTGCGGCCGGCCGCATGCAGCGCGGCGAGGCGCGGCGACACGCGATAGCGGTCCTCGCCATAGCTCGCTGCCAGGTTCGACAGCACGCGGTGCACGCGGCCGAGGCCGATCGCGTCGGCCCACGCGAGCGGGCCGCACGGATAGTTCACGCCCTTCTCCATCGCGAGATCGAGGTCGGCCGGCGAGCACACGCCCTGGTTCACCGTGTCGGCCGCCTCGTTCGCGAGCATCGCGACGGTGCGCATCGCGACCATCCCCGGCACGTCCGCGACGCCGACGACACGAAAGCCCGCCTGCTGGAACAGGCCGACCGCATCCGCATAGGCCGCGTCGCCGCACTGGAGCGCGCGGGTCAGCGCGACGAGCCCCGCCTGCGCGTAATCGCGCGCGAGATCGACGAGCACGAGATCCGCCACGCCCGTTTGTGCGGCGCGCGCGGTGGCCGTCCGGCCATCGGTCAGCGCGATCGACGCGCGGCCGGCCGTGGCCAGCAGATCGTCCGGCTGCGCACCGGCCTGACGGGCGCCTGCGATACGGTCGACGAAGCGCGCATGCAGCGCGGCGGCCGGGCCCTCCTGCGCAAACAGCACGACGTCCGCCGGCGCGGCGCGCGGCGGTTCGAGATCGGGGGCAGGCGGCGTCGCGCCGTCCGCATACGAATAGAAGCCGCGTCCGGACTTGCGTCCGAGGAAGCCCGCGTTGACGAGTTCCTGCTGAATCAGCGACGGCGTGTAGCGCGGATCGTTGAAGTACGCGCGGAACACCGACTCGGTCACCGCGAAGTTCACGTCGTGGCCGATCAGGTCCATCAACTCGAACGGCCCCATCCGGAACCCGCCGGCTTCGCGCATCACCGCATCGATCGACGCCGGTGCGCCGCCCTGCTCGTTCAGCACGCGCAACGCCTCCGCGTAATACGGCCGCGCGACGCGGTTCACGATGAAGCCCGGCGTCGATTTCGCCATCACCGGTTGCTTGGCCCACGCAGCGGCGGTCGCATACAGCATCTGCGCAACCTCGGGCGCGGTCGCGAGCCCGCTGACCACCTCGACGAGCGCCATCAGCGGCGCGGGATTGAAGAAATGCAGGCCGGCGACGCGCTGCGGCACGCGCAGCCCGGCCGCGATCGACGTGATCGAGATCGACGACGTGTTGGTCGCGAGCACGCACGCGTCGTCGACATGACGTTCGAGCGTCGCGAAAATCTCGCGCTTCACGTCGAGCCGTTCCGCCGCCGCCTCGACGATCAGCGCCGCACCCGCGAAATCGGCCAGCGCGCGCACCGCGCGGACCCGGTTGCCGGCCGCGTCGGCCTGCGCCGGTTCGAGCCGGCCCTTCTCGGCCAGCCGGGCGAACTGGGCACGGATGCCGGCCAGCGCCTTGTCGCAGGCCGCTTCGTTCAGGTCGTAGAGCAGCACCGCATGGCCGGCCGCCGCCGCGACCTGCGCAATGCCCGCGCCCATCGCGCCGGCGCCGATCACGCCGACGACGGCCGACGGCACGAGTGCGCCCGAGTTCACCGAATGTGCAGAGGAAACAGCCATCGCTTGCGATCCGTCATGAAGTGGAAGTGCGAGCGATTATAAACCGACCGGTCGGTAGATTTATGTCAGGGCGAGCCCGAATTTGTCGGGCAAGACATCGTTACGGAAACTGCAACGACAAAAAAATCGAAACATCGGGCAACTTTTTATCAACCGAAAGGTCAACGTAAGCGTTCGAATATGAGATAGTGACCCCCGAACGCCTGATAAAATTCGACAAATTGCCGGATTTCAGGGGGAAAGCGTGTCGCGCCGTCACCGCCGTCCATCGCCGCCCGCCCTGTCGGGGTCGAATCGAGCCGCCGGCCACGCGTCGTCACGTGCGCTCTTCTCGCCATCCGCGGGCAACCGCATCGAACCGTTTCATCCCGCGACGGGCCTCGGCCCGCCCGCGCCCCTCGCCGCCTCACGGCAGCGAACCCCGGGCAGCGCCGTTGCGCGCCGCCACCTTTTCGGTTTCATCGTCCTCGTTCGGCGGATAGTACGGCCGGGCTTCGTCAACCCGTGACGGCGCGTCGCGCGCCGCCACTCGCATAAGGAAACCCTCCATGCCGCTGTCGTCCAACCAGCTCCCGCGCTGGACCCTCTGGGCCCCGCTTGCCGCCTGGCTGGTACTCGCGCTGTCGCGCGCGGTGCCGGCCGAAGGCCTCGTCATCGCGGTGTTCGCCGCCGCGCTCGCCGGCGCCGTGTTCGCCGCCGTCCACCACGCGGAAGTCGTCGCGCACCGCGTCGGCGAACCGTTCGGCACGCTCGTGCTCGCGGTCGCCGTGACCGTCATCGAGGTCGCGCTGATCGTGTCGGTGATGCTCGGCGCGGGCCCGGAGAAATCGGGCCTCGCCCGCGACACCGTGTTCGCCGCCGTGATGATCATCTGTAACGGCATTGTCGGCATCTGCCTGCTGGTCGGCGCATGGAAGCACGGCGAACAGGACTTCCAGGGGCGCGGCGCGAGCAAGGCGCTCGCGGTGCTCGCGTCGCTGTCGGTGCTGTCGCTCGTGATGCCGAACTACCTGAGCGCCGCCCCGGGCCCGTTCTTCTCGAAATCGCAGCTCGCGTTCGCCGGCGTCGCGTCGCTCGTGCTGTACGGCGCGTTCGTGTTCGTGCAGACCGTGCGCCACCGCGACTACTTCCTCGCCGCGCACGACACCGCGGACGAAGCGGTGCACGCGGCGGCGCCGAGCAACCGCACCGCGATCACCAGCATGGTGCTGCTGTTCGCGAGCCTCGTCGCGGTCGTGCTGCTCGCGAAGCTGCTGTCGCCGGCCGTCGAGCATGCGGTGCTGAAGCTCGGCGCGCCCGAAGCCGCGGTCGGTATCGTGATCGCCGCGCTCGTGCTGCTGCCGGAAGGGCTCGCGGCCGTCACCGCCGCGCGGGCGAACCGCCTGCAGACCAGCATGAACCTCGCGCTCGGTTCGGCGCTCGCGAGCATCGGGCTCACGATCCCGACCGTCGCGGCCGTGTTCATCTGGGTCGGCCAGCCGCTCACGCTCGGGATCGGCGCGATGGAAACGGTCCTGCTCGCGCTCACGCTGCTGGTCAGTACGCTCACGCTGAGCCAGGGGCGCACGACGGTGCTGCACGGCGTCGTGCACGTCGCGCTGTTCGCCGCGTACCTGTTCCTGTCGATCACCCACTGACGCTCCAATGCAAGCGGCCCGGCGGATTCGCTCCGGCGGGCCGCTTGCACTTCTTCAAGTCCCTTCCCTGTCCTTCGCTTCGCGCCGCCGTGACCCAACGGGGGCGGCAGCGCGTCACGCGACGGTTTCGCGCTGCGTGTCCGTCTCGAATCCATAGAGCGCAGCCGCGTTGTCGACCAGGATCGCGCGGGCAATCGCGTCGTCCGCCGCGCAATCGTGCAGCCAGCCGAGCAGGCGTGCATCGTCCGGCAGCGGCGATGCGTTCGGATGCGGCCAGTTGCTGCCCCACACGCAGCGTGTCGAATGGCCGCGCGCGAGCACGGCGGCGAGACGCGCGACGTCGTCGTAGCCCGGTGCGCCGGATTGCGACGTCTCGTACGGCGCGGACAACTTCACCCATGCGTGGCCGCGATCGAGCAGGCGTCGCAGTGCGACAAAGGACGGTGCATCCGGGGCGACGGGCGTCAGGAATTTGCCCGTGTGATCGATCACCACGCGCGCCGGCAGCCGCGCCAGCGTCGGTTCGAGATCGGCCAGCGTGCGACCGTCGAACTGCAGGTCGATATGCCAGCCGAGCGGCGCGATCCGCGCGGCCATCCGTTCCAGATCGCTCCATTGCGCGGTGCCGCCCGCCAGCATCATGAAGCGCACGCCGCGCATGCCGGCGGCATGCAGCCGCTCCAGCTCCGCATCCGGCACGTCGACCGGCAACGTCGCGACGCCGCGCGCCTGCGGACCGAACGCGGCCAGTGCAGCGAGCGTGCATCGGTTGTCGGCGCCATAGCCGGTCGGCTGTACGATCACCACGCGCGTGAGGCCGAGCGCGCGCTGCACGCGCCGATACGCGTCCGCCGGCGCATGGGGCGGCCGAAACGTCGCCGTCGGCGCGAGCGGGTACGCATCGTCGTAGATATGGATATGGCAATCGCACGCGTCCGGGAACCGCGTGCCGCCCACGCCGTCGCGGATCATCGCCCGCCCGGCGCGACGGATGCGTGCGACGCGCGCCAGCGCGCGAGCCGCGTCGCCTGCGCGGCGTTGACCGCGCCGGTCGGCACGCGCCCGTCGAGCAGCGCGGCGAGCTGGTCGACCGTCTCCAGCGCCTGATGCTCGATCGCCGGCAGCGTCAGCCCGCCGATGTGCGGGGTCGCGATGACGCGCGGATGCGCGGCGAGCGCGGGCGTCGGCATCTGGTCCGCAGCACGGCCGACGTCCAGCGCGCAACCGGCCAGCCGCCCGCTGGCGAGCGCGTTGGCCAGCGCCTGCTCGTCGACGAGTTCGCCGCGCGACGCATTGATGAAGCACGCACCCGGCTTCATCGCCGCGAATGCCGCCGCATCGATCAGGTTCGCGGTGGCCGGCGTGGCCGGCGCAAGGCAGACGACGTAATCCGAATCGCGCAGCACCGTGGCGGCGTCGACCTGTTCGGGCGGCGGCGCGTCGACCCGCACGTACGGATCGCTGACGAGCACGCGCATGCCGAGCGCCGTCGCGACGGGGGCGAGATGGCGCGCGATCTGCCCATAGCCGATCAGGCCGAGCGTGCTGCCGCGCAGTTCGCGCCCCATCCGTGGCACCGGCGGCGCGCCACGATGGTACGCGTCCGCGTAGCCGCCGATCCCGCGCGCGAGGTCGATCATCGCGCCGACGACCCACTCGGCGACGGCCGGCCCGAAGCCGGGGCTCGCCTGCGTGACCAGCACGCCGCACGCGCTCGCCGCGGCGACGTCGACCGTCCGGATGTCGACCGCGCAACGCAGGAACGCGGCAAGTACCGGCAGCCCCGCGAACAGCGCGCGAGGCGCCGGGGTCTGCCGGTACGCGATGATCGCGTCGCATCCCTGCGCGGCGGCAATCAGTTCGTCCGTGTCGAGTTCGCGATCGTGCGGGTTGCAGGTGACGTCCGCGATCGCGCGCAGCGCGCGCAACGCCCTGGCGCCGAAGTAGTGGTCGATCATCCCGCTCGGATGCGTGACGTAGACCCGCGTCATGCGTGACCTCCGTTCGTGCCGGCCGCCTGCGCCGGCGGCGGCGCGACCGAGGCGCGCTCCACGAGCGTCACGTCCGCGAACACGCATGGCCCGGCGGACGGTGCGTCGCCCTCCTGCCGCATCACGCGCCGCACCATCTCGCCGGCCATTTCGGTGACCGGCAGTTGCACCGTGGTCAGCGCCGGCCACGAGATCGCCGACAGGAAATGACCGTCCATCCCGATGACGGAGACATCGTCCGGCACCCGCAAGCCGCCGTCGCGCAGCCCGGCCATCAGGCCGAGCGCGAACAGGTCATTGACCGCGACGATGCCGGTCGGCCGCGCGGGATCGGCCGCGAGCTCGACGCCGAGCGCACGCCCGACGTCGACGATCACCGAGTCGCCGTATTCGTTCGCGGGACCGCCGTCGAGCACGCGCGCCTGGGTGGCGCCGCCCGCCTCGCTTGCCACGGCGAGAAAGCCGCGGATCTTGTCGCTGCGGCTCACCGTGATGCCGGCCACCGTCGCGAACGCGAGCCGCGTATGGCCGGCGTCAACGAGCCGGCGTGTCGCGAGCCGCGCGGCCGCCTCGTTGTCGGCCGTCACGTGATCGACCTTCGATTGCTCGCCGGGTGTCGCGCGCCGGTCGTAGCTGACGACCGCCATCCCGCGTTCGGCCGCGCGCTCGAGGTGGCTTTCGTCGGCGAGCGACGAGATCACGATCACGCGCCGCACGCCGTGCGCGTACAGATCGTCGAAGAACGACGCCTCCTTGCGCGCATCGCGGTAGGTGTTGCCGATCAGCACGCGATGGCCATACCGTTCCTGCGCGCAGGCCTCGATCTCGCGCGCGATGTAGCCGTACATCGGGTTCGCCATCGACGGCACCAGCAGCCCGACGAGCGGCGTCTGCCCCGTCTTAAGCTGGCGCGCGAGCGTGCTCGGCCGGTACTGCAGCGCGTCCATCGCCGCCTTCACGCGTTCGAGCGTCTCCGGCTTCATCTGGTCGGTGCGTCCGTTGAGCACGTTCGAAACCGTGCTGACCGAAACGGCCGCATGACGGGCCACGTCCTGAATCGTACTCATGTCGTCTTGCATAGAACGGGCTACAGGCCGAAATGGGCCGGCAGCCACAACGAAAACGCCGGTGCGAAGATCAGCGCCACGAGGGCGGCGAACAGCACCAGCAGATATTTCACCATCGGCCGGGCCACGCGCCCGACCTCGGTGCCCGTGATCGCGCAGGTCGTGAACAGCCCGAGGCCGACCGGCGGCGCGAACAGCCCGAACCCCATCGCCACCACCACGACCGTGCCGAAATGCAGCGGATGGATGCCGAGCTGCAGCGCGATCGGCGCGAGCAGCGGCCCGAAGATGATCAGCGCGGGCGCGCCTTCGAGCACGGCGCCGAACACGATCATCAGCAGCGCCGCCAGCAGCAGGAACATCGTCGCGCCGTATTGATGGGCAAACGCCGTCATTGTGCCCGAGACGAGGGCCGGAATCTGCTCGATCGACAGCGCGAACGACACGCTCGACGCCGCCGCGACGATGAACAGGATACCGCTCGCCATCGACGCGGCGCGCACGAACACGCGGCCGACCGAGCGCCACGTCAGTTCGCGGAACGCGAGCCAGCCCACGACGAGCGCGTAGACCACCGCGAACGCGGACACTTCGGTCGACGTCGCGATCCCCGACGTCACGCCCTTGCCGATCATCGCGACCATGACCAGCGCGACGAGCGCGCCGCCCGCGAGCGGCAGCCACGCGCGACGCTCGCCGAACACCTCGGCCACGTCGATCCTGCGCCCGGTGATCACCGTCACGACCGCGAGCGACGCGGCCAGCACGGCCGCCGGCACGATCCCCGCGACGAACAGCCCGGCGATCGAGATGTTCGCGACGAAGCCCATGATGATCATGTTCACGCACGGCGGAATCGTTTCGGCCATCACCGCGCTGCACGCGAGCAGCGCGGCGGTTTCGTTGGGGTCCTGCCGCGCGCGGCGCACCGCCGGCATCACGACGCCGCCCACCGCCGCGATATCGGCCAGTTTCGAGCCCGACACGCCGGAAAAGCACGCCGTCGCGAAGATCACGATCAGGCCGAGCCCGCCCCGCACGCGCCCGAAAATTCGCAGCAGCAACTCGACGAGCCGCGCGGACATCCCGTTGGTCTCCATCAGCAGCCCGGCCAGCACGAAGAACGGCACCGCGAGCAGCACGAAGTGATCGGCGCCGGCCATCACCTGTTGCGAGTAGACCAGCAGCGGCAGCGTCGGATCCGCGAGGAAATACAGCAGCGCCGAGAACGCCAGCACGAACCCGATCGGCACGCCGAGCACCAGCCCGCCGACGAAGCCCGCGACCAGCAGCGTGCCCGGCGCGACCGCATGCGCGGGCCACAGCGCGTTCCAGCCGTACACGGCGCCCGCGAGCGCCGCGCAGCACGCGAACGTGCCGATCACCCGGCGGCGCGGCGCGTTCAGCGCATTCGCAAGCGCGAATACCGTCATGAACAGCGCGCCGAACATCATCGGATACCCGTTGATCCAGCCCGGCAAGCCGCCCGTCGTCAACTGGTCGTACGAATCCGTGAGCAACTGGCACGACGACACCAGCAGGTTCAGCGCGACGGCCGCCACGATCCAGTGGCCGACCTGGATCAGCGCGCCCTGCCAGCGTGCCGGCAGCCGGCCGCGAAACACGTCGATGCCGACATGCTGGCTGCGCCCGAGCACCGTCGCCGCGCCGAAGAACACGAGCACGATCATCAGCGCGCTGGCCACTTCCTCGGCCCAGTCGACCGGGTCGTGCAGGAAATAGCGGAACACGACCGACACGAACACGACGAGCACGTCGACGCCGAGCACCGCGGCCGACAGGTACTCGAGCCAGCGCAGCAGCGCATCCAGCACGCGGGCGGCGCGATGCGCCGGTTGGCCTGCAGCGGGAGCCGGCGCGGCGCCCGACACGGAGTGCATGTCCATCGCTCAACCCCGCGCGGCGGCGATCGCCGGAAACAGCGGCGCGGTGGCCGGATATTGCTTCGCGAACGCCACATACAGGCGATCGTGCATCGTCTGCCGCAACGCCGCACGCTCGGCGTCGGCCAGCGGGTAAAACGCCATGCCGCGCTGCTTCAGCGCCTGCTCCGCCTGCGCGGCCTTCTGCGCGGCAATCGCACGCTGCTGCGCGGTCGCGTCGGCCACCGCGCGATCGAAGGCCGGCCGCAGATTGGCCGGAATCCGGTCGAGCGCACGCCGCCCCATCACGACGGTCATCGCCGCGAACACGTGGCGCGATTGCCAGCACGACTTCACGATCTCGTCGAAGCGGCTCGCGAGCACCGTGGCGGGATCGTGCTCGAGACCGTCGACGACGCCCGTCTGCACGGCCATGTACAGCTCGCCGAACGGAATCGGCGTCGGCACCGCGCCCATCGCCTTGAAGGTATCCATGAACGCGGGCGTCGGCAGCACGCGCAGCTTCGTCCCCTTCAGCCCGGGCAACGCCGTCACCGGCTGCTTCGTGAATACGCAGCGCCCGCCGAAATGCGAACCCCAGGTCAGCACCGAGCATCCGGCGCGCTTTTGCAGCAGCGCGTTCAGGCTCGTGCCGACCTGACCGTCGAGCGCCTTCGCGACGTGCGCGTAGCTGTCGAACAGGTAGCCGAGATCGAGCATCCCGAGCTCCGGCGCGATCGTGGCCCAGATCGACGAGCCCGAGATCATCATGTCGATCGCGCCGATCTTGACCTGCTGCACGACATCGTTTTCCTTGCCGAGCTGGCTGTTCGGAAAGTAGTCGACCCGGATCGCATCGCCCACGCTCGCCTTCAGGTTCGCGGCGAGACGCTCGTACCACACGTAATGCGCGGCGTTCTGGTCGGCCGGCATCGACGACGAGCAGCGCAGGGTGACGACCGGCTGCTGCGCGCGCACGCCTTCCGGCAAGCCGCCCGCGGCCGCCAGCGTGGCGGCGGACACCGTCTGCAGAAAGCGCCGCCGGTTGTAGGTATTCATGAGCCGTCTCCTTTGCGAGTGCGTCTCGCGACGCGACTGTATCGATTTAGTGTATCGATACAGTAATACGACGACCGATGAGAGAAAAATGGGGGTTTCCCCTGTTCAGGACAAAAAATCCGGATCGTGTGGCGCGTATTTCGGGCGGAATTCGTATGAAAAATCGCCGTTTTTCACGCGTTGGAGGGACGCCGCAAACAATTCGCGCCCCCGTCGTCGATCATCCGACGACCGACTTTCGGTGGTACGCGGCAGGCCGCTCAGGCGAGCAGGCGCACCGCTAAACGCCCGGATCGTCCGCGCTGTCCGTCAGAAACCGCTCGACCATCGCGTTGAACACCGGCAGCGCCGGATTGTCGTTGTCCGCGCGCCATGCGAGATACAGCTCGGCCGCCACGTTGACGCCGGCCAGCGGTCGGAACACCACGCCGTCCACATGAAGCTCGCGCGCCGACGCCGGCACCAGCGCCGCGCCGAGCCCCGCGCGCACGAGGCCGAGGATCGTATGCGTCTGGCCGACGTAGTGCAGGTAGTTCGGCAGCCGCCCGGCACCCGCGAACATCCCCGAGATCATGTCGTGGAAATACTTGCCCTCGTTCGGCGAATACGCGATGAACGGCTGCCGGTCGAGCTCGTCGGGGCCGATCTGCTCGTAGGTCGCGAGCGGCGCGCCCTCCGCGACCGCGACGAGCATCGGTTCGCGCTGCACGAGCCGGTATTCGAGCGGCTGGCGCGCCGCGCGCTGGCGCACGAAACCCGCGTCGAGCATCCGCGACGCGAGCGCGTCGATCTGCACGGTCGACACCATCTCGCGCAATTCGACGTCGACGTCCGGCAACGCATGCGCCGCGTGCGCGAGCAGCACCGGAATCATCCGGTACGCACTGACGGCCGTGAAGCCGAGCGTGATGCGCCCGGCCCCGCCATGCGCGACGCGCTGCGCGGCCTGCTCGGCGCGCGCGGAAAATTCGAGGATGTGCCGCGCGTCGCGCAGGAAGCGCTCGCCGGCCGCGGTCAGGCTGACCTGCCTGCTGCTGCGCTCGAGCAACGCGATGCCGAGCGCGTGCTCGAGCAACTGGATCTGCCGGCTGAGCGGCGGCTGGGTCATGAAGAGTCGCCGGGCCGCGCGGCCGAAATGCAGCTCTTCGGCGACCGCGACGAAACAGCGAAGCTGGTGCAGTTCAATCATTCAAATCTTGAATCAATCGATAGTCTTTTGATGTTAGACCGATATCGATACGATTTCTATACTCGGTTCCACCTGATGCACGGCCCGCGCCGCGCACGACGACCGAGACCTTCATGACCATCGACATCCTGCTGACCCAGCCGCTTCCCGACACCATCGACGCCGAACTGTCCGCCGGTTATACCGTGCACCGGCTGTATGCGGCCGAGCAACCGGAGGCGCTGCTCGATCGCGTGGCGCCGCGCATTCGCGGCGTCGTGACGGGTGGCGCGAACGGCCTGTCCGCCGCGCTGATGGACCGGCTCGCCGCGCTCGAGATCATCGCGATCAACGGCATCGGCACCGACGCGGTCGATCTCGACCGCGCCCGGGCGCGCGGCATCCACGTGACGACGACCCCCGACGTACTGACCGACGACGTCGCCGACATGGCGCTGGGCCTGATCCTGATGACCCTGCGCGACCTCGGCGCCGGCGAGCGGATCGTGCGCGCCGGCCGCTGGGGCAAAACGGCGCAGCCGCTCGCGACGCAGGTCACCGGCAAGCGGCTCGGCATCGTCGGGCTCGGCCGTGTCGGACGCGCGATCGCGCAGCGCGCGCAGGCGTTCCGGATGCCCGTCAGTTACTTCGGCCCGCGCGAGCATCGCGACAGCGGCTATCGCTTCGTGCCCGACCTCGCCGCGCTCGCACGCGACAGCGACGTGCTCGTGATCGCGGCCTCGGCCGATCACGGCAACGTGCTGGTGACGGCCGATGTGCTCGCCGCGCTCGGCCCCCAAGGATTCCTGATCAATGTCGCGCGCGGCAAGCTGGTCGACGAAGCCGCGCTCGTGCGCGCGCTGGCCGACGGCACGATCGCCGGCGCCGGTCTCGACGTGTTCGCGAACGAACCGCACGTGCCGGCCGCGCTGCTCGAACTCGATCGCGTCGTCGTGCAGCCGCACCGCGCGAGCGCCACGCACGAAACGCGCGAGGCAATGGGCCGCATCGTGCTCGCGAACCTCGCCGCATGCTTCGCGGGCCAGCGCCCGCCGACCAGCGTCACCCGCTGAGCGCCACACCGCCCGCCCGTTACAACACCGGATGCCTCCGCACGACGGAGGCCAGGAGACACGCATGTCCCATCGATCCAGCGGCGCTGCCGTCGCCGCCTCGCCCGCCGCCTCGCGCACGATCGGCCGCGTCCGTTACGCGGTCCTCGCGCTGATTTTCGCGGTCACCGTCGTCAACTATGCGGACCGCGCGACGATGTCGATCGCCGGCACCGGCGTCGCGCACGATCTCGGGCTCACGCCGGTCCAGCTCGGCGTCGTCTTTTCCGCGTTCGCGTGGGCCTATGCGATCGGCCAGATTCCGGGCGGCTGGCTGCTCGACCGCTTCGGCGCACGGCGCGTGTATGGCCTGAGCCTGTTGCTGTGGTCGGTGTTCACGATGCTGCAGGGCACGGTCGGCGCGTTCGCCGTGCAGGGCGCGGCCGCGACACTCGCGCTGTTCGTGATGCGCTTCATGCTCGGCCTCGTCGAATCGCCGGCGTTTCCGGCCAATTCGCGGATCGTCGCCTGCTGGTTCCCGACGGCCGAACGCGGCACCGCGTCGGCGCTGTTCAATTCCGCGCAGTACATGGCCGTCGTGCTGTTCACGCCGGCGATGGCGTGGCTCACGCATGCGCTCGGCTGGGAGCACGTCTTCCTGTGGATGGGGCTGCTCGGCATCGCGCTCGCCGCGCTGTGGTTCGCGTGGTATCGCGAGCCGCACGGCCATCCGCGCGTGACCGACGCGGAGCGTGACTACCTGCGTGCTCACGGCGCGCTCGTCGATCTGGAAGCGAACCGCGTGCGCGAGCGGCCGCGCGTGTCGTGGCACGACGTGTCGCAACTGTTCCGCCACCGGAACCTGTGGGCGATCTACATCGGCCAGTACTGCATCACGGCGCTCACCTACTTCTTCATCACGTGGTTCCCGATCTACCTGATCAAGGGACGCGGGATGACGATCATGGAAGCCGGCTGGGTCGCCGCGCTGCCGGCGATCTGCGGCTTCACGGGCGGCGTGCTCGGCGGCGTGCTGTCGGACTGGCTGATCCGGCGCGGCATGCATCCGTCGAGGGCGCGCAAGACGCCGTTCGTCGCGGGGATGGCAATGGCGACGCTGCTCGTGCTCGCGAACGGCGCATCGTCGAACGCGGTCGTGATCGCGCTGATGACGATCGCGTTCTTCGGCAAGGGGCTCGCAGCGGTCGGCTGGGCCGTGCTCGCCGACACGGCGCCGGAAGGCATGGTCGGGCTGAGCGGCGGCGTGTTCAACGGCCTCGGCAACATCGCCGGGATCGTCACGCCGCTCGTGATCGGCTACTTCGTCGCGAGCACCGGCTCGTTCGCCGGCGCGTTGTGGTTCGTCGCCGCGCACGGACTGATCGGCATTGCGGCGTACGTATGGCTCGCGGGCCGCTTCGAGCGGATCCGCATCGCGCCGGCCGCATGAGCGCCGCGGCCGCACGCCGGCGCCGTCACGCGCGTTGGCGGCTGCTCGGCACGTGCTCCGTCGTCAGCCGGTCGAGTTCGCGCAGATCGTTCTCGAGCGCGGGCGTGAGCGTCGTGCGCAGGTGGTCGAGGAAGGTGCGGATCTTCGCATCGAGATAGCGGCGCGTCGCGTAGACCGCATAGACGCTCACCGTCTGCAGCCGGTACTCGGGCAGCACGCGGATCAGGCGCCCTTCGCGGATATCGTCGAGCACCGTATACAGCGCCACGCACGCGATCCCGCGCCCGGCGCGCACCGCGACGCACAGCGCATCCGGCACGTTGACCTGGAACGGCGCCGGCTGCAGCTCGTAGACGGTTTCCTCGCCGTCGCTGCGCTCCAGGCGCCATTCGCCGGCCGGCGACGCGGGCGTGTCGAGGCGCAGGCACACGTGGTTCGGCAGTTCGTCGGGCGTCTGCGGCGTGCCGTGCCGTGCCAGGTATTCGCGCGACGCGACGAGTACGCTGCAACTCGTGCCGCAGGTCTGCGCGACATAGCCCGAATCGGGCAGTTGCGACGCGGTCACGATCGATACGTCGTAGCCCTCTTCGACCAGATTCGGCATCCGCTGCGCCAGCGTCAGCTCGACCGATACGTCGGGGTTGTCCTCCTGGTAGCGGACGATCGACGACACGACATGACTCTGCCCGAGCCCCGTCATCGCGTGAATGCGCATCTTGCCGCTCGGCCGCAGCAGCGCGTTGCGCGCCTCCGCGTTCGCGTAGTCGATTTCCGCGAGGATCGATTTCGCGCGCTCGAAATAGCGCTCGCCGCTTTCGGTCAGGCCGAGGTGACGGGTCGTGCGATGCAGCAGGCGCGTCTGTACGTGGGCTTCGAGGTTCGAGACCGCGCGCGACACCTGCGCGGTGGTCGCGTCGATTTCCTTCGCGACCGCAGTAAAACTGCCGGCTTCGACGACGCGCACGAACAGGCGCATGTTTTCGAGCATGTCCATTGAATTGGCTTGGGGAGAGTCAGTGGGGAGGCGTCGGCGGCGCTCGCGTCAGAGGGGCAACGGAACACGGCCGCGAACCACGTCGAATCGATCACCGTGCCGGGGAGAAGGCGGGAGAGCGGGCATCGCGTACGGGGTTCTGGCATGACGGGGGAATTCAGTGCGCCGAATTGTACGCCGCTGCAGACAAATTTGGGCGATTGTGCGCACGCAAGCTCTCATCCGGTGAAAGCATTTTGCAAGATTTGCGCGTCGCACGCGTGCAACGACGCGATGCCGCGCGACAATTTGTATCACAACACGATATAATTCCGCGCTTGGCCGCCGCGCCCTCGCGTTGTCATTTTTACCGCTTACCGTCCATGTCGTCAGGCTCCTCCCCGTCGCGCCGCACGTTGCGGCAGTGGCTGCACAGCTTCATTCCCCATCCGATGACACTCGGCTGGCGCGAGCGCCTGCGCTCGTGCACCGGCGCGCTCGTCGGCATTGCGACGGTCGGCGTCACGATGCGGCTGCTGCCCGGCGTACCGGGCCTCGTGCCGCTGCTCGTCGCGCCGATGGGCGCGTCGGCCGTGCTGCTGTTCGCGGTGCCGGCGAGCCCGCTCGCGCAGCCCTGGTCGATCATCGGCGGCAATCTCGTCGCGGCGACGGTCGGCGTCGCGTGCGCGCAATGGATCGCCGATCCGATCACGGCCGCCGCGGTCGCGATCGCCTGCGCGATCGGCGGCATGTTCGCGCTGCGCTGCGTGCATCCGCCGTCGGGCGCCGTCGCGCTCACGGCCGTGGTCGGCGGTCCGGCGATCCATGCGCTCGGCTTCGGCTTCGTCCTGCAGCCGATCGCGCTGCAATCGGCGATCCTGCTGTCGGCCGCGCTCGTCTACCACGCGCTGACCGGGCACCGCTACCCGCACGGCGGCGTGCGCCCCGAAGCGAAACCGCAGACCGGCGGCGCCGCCCCGGCGCGCGGCGGCTTCACGCGCGGCGACCTCGACGCGGTGCTGAAGCGCCGCAGCGAATGGCTCGACGTCGATCCGGACGATCTCGAAACGCTGCTGCGCGAAACCGAAATGCAGGCTTATACGCGCACGTTCGGCCAGTTGAAGTGCGCCGACCTGATGACGAAGCATGCGATCGAGGTCGCGCCGTCGACGTCGGTCGGAGCCGCGCTCACGCTGCTCGATCGCCACCGCGTGAAGGCGCTACCGGTGGTCGACGGCGAAGGCCGCCTGACCGGCATCGTCACGCGCGCCGACCTCACGCGTCAGTTGCGCCGTCCGGCCCCGCTGTGGCAGCGCCTGTCCGCGCGGTTGCCGCAATCGTTCGGCGGCCAGCCCGCGAGCGTCGCGTCCGTGATGACGCGCGACGTCGCATCGGTGCCGGAAACCATGCCGATTACGGCGCTCGTGCCGCTGTTCACGCATTCGGGCCACCACCATATTCCGGTCGTCGATGCGTCGCGCCGGCTCGTCGGCATCATTACGCAGACAGATCTCGTCACGGGCCTGTATCAGCAGACCCAAATGCTCGAGGCCGCGTAGCGCGCACCCCGTCACGTCACCGCCTGCGACACGCGGAATGCGATCATTCCGCCTGATTTCGGCCATTTATATCATGTTATGATATATTTACCGCCACCGTAACCGACTGCCCGACCGACCTCGATGAACGATACCCGACGCGCGCTGACGAAAGGCGATTTCCAGCAACTGTCCGAGTTCCGCTACCAGATGCGCCGCTTCGAGCGCTTCTCCGAACGCGCCGCGCAAAGCGAAGGCGTGACGCCGCTGCAATACCTGCTGCTGCTGCACATCAAGGGCTATCCGCATCGCGAATGGGCGACCATCGGCGAACTCGCGGAACGCCTGCAGGCGCAGCACCACGGCGTCGTGGCGCTGGTGACGCGCTGCGAAGCGCTCGGGCTCGTGAAGCGCAAGCCGAGCGAAGCCGACCGCCGCCAGGTCGAAGTCCACCTCGAGCACGCCGGCGAAACGCTGCTCGCCCGCCTCGCGGCCATGCATCGCGCCGAACTGAAGTCGCTCAAGGACACGTTCCAGGTTCCCCAGATCGATTACTGACCCTTGCCACTCCGATGAACGCCCCACATAAACGCGATTTCTCGACCAACGAACGCCTGCCCAGGATCGCGCTGCTTGCCGCCGTGATCGGCCTGCTCAGCACGCTTGCCGCGTTCGTGCTGCTGAGCCTGATCCACCTGTTCACGAACCTGTTCTTCTTCCAGCAGTTCTCGTTCGCCGATCATTCGCCCGCGAACAACACGCTCGGCGCCTGGGTGATCGCCGTCCCGGTGATCGGCGGGCTGATCGTCGGCCTGATGGCGCGTTTCGGTTCGGAGAAGATTCGCGGCCACGGCATTCCGGAAGCGATCGAGGCGATCCTGTTCGGCAAGAGCCGCATGTCGCCGAAGGTCGCGATCCTCAAGCCGCTGTCGTCCGGCGTCGTGATCGGCAGCGGCGGCCCGTTCGGCGCCGAAGGCCCGATCATCATGACGGGCGGCGCGCTCGGCTCGCTGATCGCGCAGTGCGTGCACGTGACCGCCGCCGAGCGCAAGACGCTGCTCGTCGCCGGTGCAGCCGCCGGCATGACCGCCGTGTTCGGCACGCCGGTGGCCGCCGTGCTGCTCGCGGTCGAGCTGCTGCTGTTCGAATGGCGCCCGCGCAGTTTCCTGCCGGTCGCGCTGGCGTGCGCGGTGGCCGGCTTCGCACGCGCGGTGTTCTTCGGCGTCGATCCGCTGTTTCCGCTGACGACCGCCGCGCCCACGCCCGTCGCGCTGCTGTCGTGCATCGTCGCGGGCCTGCTGTCGGGTGCGCTCGCATGCGGCCTGTCGGCGGCGCTCTACCGCGTCGAAGACACCTTCGCGAAGCTGCCCGTGCACTGGATGTGGTGGCCCGCGCTCGGCGCGATCGTGATCGGCGTCGGCGGCTGGCTCGAGCCGCGCGCGCTCGGCGTCGGCTACGACGTGATCGGCGACCTGCTGCACCAGCACATCGCGCTGAAGATCGCGCTCGCGCTGCTGATCGTGAAGGCCGTGATGTGGGTGATCGCGCTCGGCTCCGGCACGTCGGGCGGGGTGCTCGCCCCGCTGCTGATGCTCGGCGCCGGCCTCGGCACCGTGCTGTCGCCGGTCTTGCCGGGCGGCGATCCGGCGCTGTGGCCGCTCGTGTGCATGGCCGCGACGCTCGGCGCGACGCTCGGCGCCCCGCTCACCGCGATCGTGTTCGCCTTCGGCCTCACGCACGACACCAATGCGCTGCTGCCGCTGCTCGCGGCGACGCTCGTCGCGCACGGCTTCGCGACCATCGTGATGAAGCGCTCGATCATGACGGAAAAGATCGCACGCCGCGGCTACCACATCTATCGCGAATACGGCGTCGATCCGCTGGAGCGGCACGACATCGGCGAAGTGATGACGTCGGCCGATCTGCTCGTCGCGATCGACGGCACAGCGACGCTCGATACCGTCGAGACGCAATACTTCGGCGCGAAGCAGACACACCGCGCGTACCCGGTCGTGCAGAACGGCCGCCTGCTCGGCCTCGTCGATCGCGCGACGCTCGACGCGCAACGTGCGCAGGCCGGCGCCGACACGCCGATCTCGGCCGCGTTCGCCGATCGTGCACCGGCCGTCGCGCTGGCGCACGAAACGTGCCGCGTCGTCGCGTCGCGCCTCGCGATGCTCGGCCTCGAACGCCTGCCGGTGGTCGCCGACGAGCAATCGCTGCGCATCACGGGGATCGTGTCGCGCAGCGACCTGATCAAGCCGGCGCTCCAGCACTTCGACGACGAACACAAGCGCGAGCGCTTCCGTCCGGTCGTACCGGTCAACCTGCGCGGCATCGGCTCGCGCAAGGCCGGCTGACGTCGTTCGCGTGCGCGGCGCTCTGCCGCGCGCCGCTTCCCTGCCTCACGCCGCGCCACGATACGGTGCGCCCGTCGCGCGCCGCATCGCCTTCCCGTCGCTTTCCGCCGTTTAAAGTTGGTTAACAATTCAACAGACGAAAGTTTGTCATCATGGTGCTCATGCGACGGGGCCATCCAATAGCCATTCCACTTCGCCATTCGATAAAGAGTCGCGGCGCGGCATGCACGTACATGCCGCCTGCCGCGACCGTCACCTCACCACACCACGACCGGGCAGCGCACCGACCGCGCCACGCATGACGTCGAGCCGTACACGACGCATGCCGCGCCGCAGCAACATGCGCAGCATCCGAGCCGCCATTTGGCAAGCGCGTTAACAACTTGTTTCGGAATGACCGGAACCGTGCCCGCCCGATGCGATCTCACTTGCACGCAGCACTGCTGCGCATCCCACTCAATCAATCACGACTCGAGGGAGATAACGTGAACGTGAAATACTTACCGCTCATCGCATTGACCGTGGCAATTTCTGCTCATGCCGCTGAACCTGCCGTGCAAAACGTGGGACAAAGCCAGAAAGACGCTCCCGACGTTTCGGCGTGCATCGCCAAGACCTGGGCCGACAAGTCGCAACAACAGGTGATCTCGCAGAACGTGCTGGCCAACGGCCTCGCGACCGATGTGTACGCACCGGGCCAGCAGCCGCCGAACGGCGCCGCCGCGATGGTGCGTCCGTCGTGGAAGCCGGGTGCGAAGACGTGGGTCGGCGTGCGCGGCGATGCAGCGTCCGCCGGCGACATCAACGCCTGCCTGTAACGATGTAACGAGAACAGGCGCACCGGATGGCCTTGCGCCATCCGCTTGCGACGAGCCCCGCTTCGGCGGGGCTTTTTCTTTGCGGCGCGGAAGGCGTCTTACAGGTAGCTGCAGACGTAATCGAGCGTCTCGAGCACTTCGATGTCGAAGCGACTCTTGCCCGGCACCGAGAACGATTCGCCGGCGCCGTAGGTCTGCCATTCGCTGCTGCCGTCGAGCTTCACGCGGCACTTGCCGGCCTGCACTTCCATCAATTCGGGCGCATCCGTGCCGAAGTTGAGCGCGCACGGCAGGATCACGCCGAGCGTCTTGCGCGTGCCGTCCGGGAAGAGCACGGTATGCGACACGCACTTGCCGTCGAAATAGACGTTCGCGCGCTTGACGACCGATACGTTGTCGAATTGGGTTGCACTGGTCATGTGATGCCTCTGATTGCTGGATGCCGGATGGCGATGGAGTTGGAGGCCGGCCGGAGCGGCGGGCCGGCCGCTATGATACCGGCTCGCGCAACGTGTATCGGAATGGCGCGCTACCGGTGCGTGCCGGACCCACAATCGTCAGGATCACTACGTGATTCTGTGGGGCGCCGGTTCACCGCAACCCCTTGCGCCGCGCGGAATCGCGCAGGCAATCGAGCAGCATCGCCGCGGCCGGCGTCAGCGGGCTGTCGCGGCGCGTGACGACCTGAACCGATACGCCCGGCAGGCGCTCGCGAATCGGCAGCACCGCGAGCTGCTCGCGCGCCCACTCGCCTTGCAGCAGTTGCTCGGGCATCGATGCGATCAGGTCGCAGCCGGTCATCAGGCTGTGCGCAAGACCGAAGCTCGGGCATTCGATGACGCGCGCCGGCACCGGCAGCCCGTACGCGACGAACGAATTGAACAACACCTGCGTGGAGCTTTCCGGCGACGGATTCATCAGCCAGTCGGCCTCGACGAGATCGGCGAGCGACGTGGCCGACGCGAGCGGATGCCCTTTGCGCGCGACGATCAGCGAGCGGCTCGCGTAGAGCTCCGCATGATCGAACTCGGCGGCGAGCAGTTCAGGCACGACGACGGCCACCGCGAAATCGAGCGAGCCGTCGTGCAGGCGCGGCAGCGCGACCCCCGGGAACCCTTCGACCAGATTGACGCGCGCCACCGGAAAGCGGCGCCGGAACGCACGGAATGCGTCGGGCAGGATCGTCACCGCCGCCGCGGGCGTGATCGCCGCCGCGACGGAACCCGTCATCGCGCCCTGCGCCTGCTCGATGTCGTCGCGGGCGCGCTGCATTTCGGCGACGATGAGCCGCGCGCGCACCTGCAGTTGCTGGCCGAACGCGGTGAGCTGCACGCCGCGCGCGGTGCGCACGACGAGCGACACGCCGAGCGCGATCTCCAGCTCCTTCACCGCCTTCGTCAACGCGGCCGGCGACACGTTCAGGCGCCGCGCGGCCGCACGAATGCTGCCCTCCTCCGCGGCGGTGACGAACGCTTTCAGCTGATGGTATTTCATGGGGCAATGCGTGATCCGTGGAAACCCTGTGCGGCGCGCGGCGCCATCGCTCAGGGTATTCCCGAGCGGCAACCGACGGTGTGCACCAAAGCAATTTAGCAGCTTCTGGTACGCAAAAGAAATTTATATGCTTGGTCGTCGCATGCGCATCAGACGCCCCACCCGGCCCCACAGCAACCATCTTGAGACAGCCCATGTCATGCGCAATTGAAATCCGGCTGCCAACGCTCGCCAGTGCGAGCGATGGCGTTGAGCGTGATGAGCAGCTTGCGCATGCATGCGACGAGGGCGACCTTC